>CALRJJ020000388.1:0-5527 GCA_943367505.1 Flavobacterium psychrophilum
TGCCTGGTAGTGCGGAATTAGTGAATGAGGATCCATTTGTGTGTTACCTTTCAGCCAGGCGCTATCTCTTGCGGCCACAACTGGCAGTGCTTTAAGCGTTAAGACTGAAGGTATAATGGCACCTGCCACATAAGGGCTACATCAACCTATGGGCGTAAGCGACTGAGGCAATATATACGATGAGAAATTTGGTTCTCATTCTTGAGGATGATTTAGTTACCGATTCGCCTAGGTTGTTACGATACCTTCATTACGGAAGGTAAATGGGGCTCAGCTGTGGCTTTCTTTGCTCTTAAGGTGTTTTGATGACAAGTACTGTAACTGAAAGTCCCCCTTCGTCGGTTCCTCGACGGGGCTTTCGCAAAATTATCTTGTCTGCTCATCTTTGTCTTGGTCTCTTGCTTGGTCTCTATTTCAGTCTCCTGGGCTTGACCGGCAGCGCCCTTCTATTTAAGAGCGAATTGCATCGCTTTTTTAAACCATCTATTTATTATGTTGCCGCGCCAGAGAATACTTCGCGTTTAGCTCTCGATAAGCTCGCCCAGGTCTTTAGCGAGTCCCATCCAGGTATTTCCATTTCATCATTGCTGCTGCCCGTGGCTACCAACGATGCTTTGATCATTGGCTATAAAGCCGCTTTGCCTGGGCAGAAGAAACCGCAATCAATGCAGACATTGATTGACCCCTATACTGGCAAAGTTATGGCTGAGCAACTTAGTGGTGGCTGGTTCTTTCGCACCTTGCATAATTTGCATGCCAAGCTGTTGCTTGACGATCTGGGCGAGGATATTCATCGCTATGGTGTATTGGCCGTATTTGTTCTGCTGCTTTCTGGCGTATGGCTCTGGTGGTCTTCTATCACTGGTCTTGTGGAGCCGCTGAAGCTGTCGAAAGTATTGAGCCAATTCAAGCAGAAAATTACAGTCAAGTTGAATGGTTCGTTCAATCGCAAAATTTTTGATGTTCACAACGTTGTTGGATTTTTCGCTGCCGCAGTTTTGTCTGTTTTAGCTTTGACCGCCGCCAGTGATCTCTGGCACGATCAGGCTGTTGTCATTGTTGGGGCGCTGACCGGGGGGCCAGTGGTCTCGGAAGTGAAGGGGCCAAGCTTGAGTAGTAATGGGGGTAGTACGGGGCCGAGTATAAAAGCATCTCCGCCGTCTTATGATGCCATGCTTGTTACTGCAAAAACTGCTCGACCAAGTATGGTGGCAGTTGCGATAACCGATAAACTAGGAGTTCGTATGGTGCAGCCTGGAGAACCTTATGTGGTGCCTCGCTGTGTTACTGTTGTGGTTAATCAAGTGGATGCTAGTCTGCGCCGAATTGAAGACCCTGCAAATTTGCCCCTCGGACAGCAAGTAATGGCCTGGTTGTTGCCTTTGCACTTTGGCCAGTGGGGGCCAGGTGTTAGCTATTATATAGTGAAGGCAATCTGGTTTTTTGTTGGTCTGTGCCCAAGCATTTTGTTTGCCAGTGGTGTCATGATGTTTATGTTGAAGCGCGGTGTTAAGCGCTAATTAGTGATGGGTTATATCTGATTTCCCGTTTCCGATCGTGACTCATTTTTGCTCGAAAAATGAGACAAGATTGGAAGTGTGTAGAGCTTGTGGTAAGAGTAGTTTATGACTCACGACTGTTTTTCGAAAACTCTTATCGCGGTTGTAGCTGTTGGCATTGTTTTGGGTAGCGCGGCAGCGCCAGTTTGCGCCGATGATTTATCGAAGACTGTCGAGATTAGGCTGCCCTCTGCTTCTAATAGTGTGAATGCCGGTTCTGCTGGTTCACCCGGTTCAAATGGTTCTACCGGTTCAGCTAATAAGGGTTCTGCTCCAGTAGAGCATCGAATTGGTCGAATTGAAATTCAAGGAAATTGGCTCATTTTTGCTGAGACTATCAAACGCGTCATCAGAACAAAAGAAGGTGCGGTTTATGATCGAGAGCAAATAGTTAAAGATCTCCGCTCGATTTACAATCTTGGGTACTTTGAATCTGATGACGTGAAGGCTGTTCCTCTTTTGCACGGCGACACAGTTGATATCGTGTTCTGTGTGTCCGAGGCGCCTGTTCTTCAAGGCGTTTCATTTCGGGGAAACCCTCAACTTATTGATTTTGAATTGAAATCGGTTATTGGTGATTTTGTCGGCTGGCCTTTGGCCGAGTGGCGCCTCAATGCTGCGATCCAGAAGATAAAGGATCTATGTATTGCCCGTGGGGTAGAGCACTGTTCTGTGATTTCGACCAAGGCTAAGTACCTATCTACTCCCGAGTTCTACGCTTTTACCGCTCGAGATCGAGTGAAGAGTTCTGCTTCCTACCATCAGTCCCCAGTCTTAATGAAGACAGTTATGAGTTCACCGCTGCGGAGCGCCGATGACTATACTCTTGTGCTGCAAATTTCGGGACAACCAAATTCTTCGAAGAAGCAGGCTTCGTCTGTTGGCCGCAGTATTACTTTACCTGCTGATGGTCGGTTCTTTCTTTGGGGGTCTAACATGGAGATTCGGCCAATGCAATTCAAGGTAAATCCATGGCTGAAAGGCCCTTGATCCAGCTCGAATTACCAACCAATGGTACTAGTTAGCGTTGTCTGTCTCGTTTCATTCCTTCTTGCTTATGCTGATGCTTATTGGAGTGTTTTCTATGGCTGCGGCCGATTCTGGGGCACAGCAAGCCGAGTTGCCCGGTGCTGGTAGTTCAGCGTCTTCACCATAGGTAGTGGCAATGTCTGTGGTGTGAAAACTTTCCCAGGCTATTCCTTGTGGATCGTGCACCCAGGTTTTGTCTGCTTTGGCATAACAGCAAGTCGTGTGTTCTTGTTCAAGAATTGGCTGCTGGGCTTTTTTTAAGCGCATTGATATTTCTTTTAGTGAGTCTGCATCTTCGACTTGTATGCCTAAATGGTCGAGACCGGGCTCTCTGCCGCGAGTTGAAATAGCAAAATTGATGCGTGGATCATCAAGCATCCATTTGGCATAGTCTTCTTTTGTCACAGTTGGAGCGGCATCAAAAAACGTTGAATAGAATTGGATCGACTGCTCTAGATTTGCCACGGCTACATGCACGTGAAATCTTTTCATTGGCATTTTCCTCCATCCTTATTGTTATTACTTTCTCTTTCTTCGGCGCAACAGTTTTCGAGCAAGAAGCTCATTAACTGCTGCATTTGATCGTAATTGGCAGAATATATGATTGAGCGACTTTCGCGCCTTGGCATTATTAGAGAGGCACTGCTCAATTCTTTTAGGTGAAACGACATAGTTGCCGCGGGCATGGCAAAGTGACTGCTTAGTTCTCCCGCTGCCATTCCTTGTTGACCTTTGCGCACCAAGAGTCGGAATATTTCAAGTCTGGTTTCTTGGGCCAGGGCAGATAGAGCGTTTACTGCTGTATTTATTTTCATATTTCCAATATAGTCGAAATGATGGAGAGAGTCAACTGTCCAGCCTTAAACATTCGTAGTAAGTACTTGCCATCGGCCCAATGCGATGTTAACCTCAGCTCAGTTAACGTTTAGCAGGTTTCTGTAAGAAATGACTGGCCGCAACCATCACCATCATCATATGTTTCTCGATGGAGCGGACTAACAGCCACCTTGCGTTTACGCACGAAACTGTTTAGAGCTCGCTCCCTGCGGGCTCTTTTTTTATGCAATTTTTGAGGATGAGAATATGACCAAAGCCCTTGATGAGAATAGCCGAGCTAAGGCGAGTGAGACAGAGCCCAGTGTATTAGCGACGAGTGCAGCGGTCGCTGTCAATCTCGAGGGTAGTGGCAAAACTGACCTGCGGTTGACTATTCCTAAGGGGCGCATTCAGGAAAAAGTAATGGCTCTCTTGAGTCAAATTGGCATGAATTTTCTTACTGATGGTCGCTCGTACAGTCCAATTTGCTCAGATCCTCATGTTATTACCAAGCTTTTGAAATCGCAAAATATTCCTAGTCTCGTTGCTCTTGGCCGCCATGATTGCGGCTTCTCTGGCTACGACTGGACAGTTGAGCAAGACGCCGATGTGGTTGAATTGCTAGATTTGCAGTTCGACCCCGTGCGAATAGTGGCTGCTATGCCTGAAGCATTGCTTGATGGCGGCGATTTCAGGACTAAGAACTTTGGTAGAAAATTGATTGTTGCTTCTGAATACCGCAATTTGGCTAAGCGTTTTATTGAGCAGAATAAATTAGATGCTATTTTCTTGCAGACCTTCGGCGCTACTGAAGCTCTTCCGCCTGAAGATGCGGATATCATTGTCGATAATACTTCTACCGGCACCACTCTTAAACATAATCGCCTGGTAATCGTTGAAGAAATCATGCGCTCCACAACGCGCTTCATATGCAATAAGAAAGCCCTTGAAGATCCCATCAAACGCCGCATGCTTGAAGAAATGACGATGTTGATGAAGAGCACACTTCTGGCTAAGCAAAAAGTTATGCTTGAAATGAATGTATCGCGCCAAGATTTTGAGCGGGTCGTCAGTAATCTGCCTTGTATGCGCGCTCCCACAATTTCAGAGCTTTACAATGGCGATGGCTATGCCATTAAAATTGCTGTGCCGACTAAAGAAGTGCCGGACCTGATTCCAAAGCTAGTGGCTCTTGGTGCACGCGATATTCTGGAATATAAAGTTGAGAAAATTGTTGCCGGGCACGATAAATGAGCAGCGCAGCATCCTTAGTGCCCCAGGTAAGCGACCCGAATTATGCCGTGATCTTTGATCTCGATGGCACTCTTGTTGATACTTCCCAGAGTTTTGATGAGACTATCAAGCAGATGGTGCAGAGATATTCGGGAGAAGCGTTAACCAATCAAGAGATTGCCAGTTTGCGGCAAGAAGGCGGCTACAACGACGATTGGGTGACTACTGCTGAGCTGTTGCGTCGGCGCGGTTTTGTCGAGCCATTTTCTAAAATTGCTCAAGAGGCTACTGAGTTATATCTGCAATTGGCTCCAAGCAATGAATTTGCTTTGTTTGATGATCAGCTTCTTTTGGCAATTGCCGAGCGGCATCCTCTTTTTATTGTTACTGGACGCACACGGCCAGAGTACGATCCCATTTGGGGAGAGCGCTTAGACCCTTTATTTAAACGGGTTTATTGTCTGCACGATCTGCCTGGTAAGGCCCCGAAGCCTTCGCCCGACTATCTTTTGCACTTGATCGCGGATTTTAATTTAGAAAATGGAGTTTATGTTGGCAATGCTGTAGACGATATGTGGGCAGCCCGCGATGCCAACCTGACGCGCATTGGTATTGCTTCCACTCTGCCGGCTAAAGCTCTTAGCGAAGCAGGTGCGCAGATAGTTCTACAATCAGTTAACGAGCTAAGGCAGGTATTTTCACTATGACAACAGCTTCTGGAAAAGACCAAGCTGGAAGAGACCAAGCTGGAAGAGAACTAGTTGGAGAAGAACGAATGATCGAAAAGACCGAAAAGATCGAAAAGACCGAAAAGACCGAAAAGACAAGTAGACTTGCTTCGGTGACGAGGAAAACTAAAGAAACAGATATCACTATCGAAATCAATTTAG
>CALRJJ020000389.1:0-5520 GCA_943367505.1 Flavobacterium psychrophilum
CGGAAGCCTTCGGCCGCTTTCAATGAAAAAGCTCTCACTTAAATAATGCAGCTCAATTCTCGCCCTAATAAAAACGAGCCTGCAGTCAAAGCAATATGGCCATATTGGTTTTACTATGGGCTAGACTAGTGCTCTAAGATTGCCAACTAGCCCAGAGTAAAAAACTGCTGCAGCACTTGTTGAGGGATAGAAAATGTCTTTTTGGAAAGAAAAACGGTCGCATCTTGAACAAGCGCAAATGCTGCAAAACACCGCCAGCAATCAAAAAGGTTTAAACAAAAGAGCGGTCGGCCTCTTCCCCCAACCTAAAGATGACAAGCCATGCGCTATCGACCTCTCAAGCCAGGTGAAATTTCATAACTTATTAGTAGCCATTGAGGGACGCGAAGAAACCTGCGTCATTCGCATGATTTCGCCTAGCCAAAAGGCCAGAGCCGCTGCCCTTGTATTCCGCGGTCGTGTTCTAGCCTGTGTTTATGGTCGCGACGATAACGAAACACAATTGCTTGGTCAAGAAGCCTTTAGCCAAGCCAAATTGCAAATGTTATCAAGCGATGTCATCGTCGATACCTACAAAATCGATGACAAAACAGCCATTGCGGCATCTTCAATTTTCCACGGCGAACTTTACGATCCACAATGCATGATGACCGCCAATGACGTCCTCGAATATTCTCTCGATCATCTACTTGAGAGCAACGCACCTGGCACTATTATCATCAACGAAGGTGACGGAGCCAAAGCCATTATTTATACTTTCAAGGGTAAGGTACATGGTATTTTCTCTTACAAAGAAGGTTGGCTCGATCCCTCTATTGAAGGAGCCAAGGCCCTCTTGCACGAAGTATATGGTGCCAGTATTTCGGCATCGAAACTAAGACTCTGCAATATCTGGGAATTGAAACCGCTAACATTCTCCCTCACCGGTTTAGAAGAGCAGCTTACAAACGGTAAGCAATACGCCTCTCTTAGCCTCGATTATTCAGAGTTGAGTAAAATAGAACAGAAACACAAAGATAGCCTGAGCAATTCTTTCTCTCACATAGAGCGCGAAGAAGAATGGGCGGCAAAACAAAATCAAGTTCAAAGTCACAGCCCAAGTAAAGGCGGCAATCCATGGAAAAGCGCCCGGGGCAACAAAATAGGCGGAAGCTAAGCACTTAAGATGATCTCAAACCAAATTGAAAGCCCGAACCAATCAATCATGCCGACCTCGGCCACGATCAATGACCAAAATCACCTTTGCCTGGGCGGAATCGATACCAGTAAGCTGGTTGAAGAATTTGGTAGCCCTCTTTGGGTAATGTGCGAAGACTCAATTATGCAGTCAGCAGCGGCGGTAAAGGAAGGCTTAGAGGCTTACCCACACGCTCTGCCCTGTTACGCTGGCAAAGCTTTTCTCTGCTTAGCGATGGTCAGGCTAATTGACAAAGCCGGTTTCGGCCTTGACGTGGTCTCTGATGGCGAGCTCTATACAGCCCTTCAAGCCAATTTCCCCAGTGATCGCATTTTCTTCCATGGCAATAACAAAAGTGCAAAAGAGCTAGCCATGGCCCTCGAGTCAGGGGTCAAAATTGTAGTTGATAGTCAAAGCGAACTAGAGGCGCTAGTCAAACTAGCCAAAGCGCAGCAAAAGAGCGTCGACATACTGCTGCGCATTATTCCAGGCATTGAGCTGGATACCCATGACCACATAAAAACTGGCCACGATACCAGCAAATTCGGCATTCCCCTAGACGAGCTAGACGCCGCTATCAAACACATTTTAAGCCAATCGCCAGTAAGGCTTATCGGTCTGCATGCCCACATTGGCAGCCAAGCAATGGATCTGGCTCCCTACCTTGAAAGTGTCGATTTATTTGCTGAGCTATATCTCAATATCCAGAAAAAATTCAATCTGACCTTGCCCCACCTCGATGTTGGTGGAGGCCTTGGAATCGCCTACACAGCAGCAGACAAACCACTTTCGATGCAGCATTGGGCGCGAGTTCTTAGCGAGCGAGTTAAGAGCGCCTTTACCAGTCGCAACCTGCCACTACCGGAGCTATCGGTGGAGCCAGGTCGAGCCATTGTCGGCAGCGCTGGCGTGACACTGTACAGCACTGGCCACCTCAAGCAGCTCCCCGGCGGTACTAACTACCTAGCTGTTGATGGCGGCATGGCCGACAATCCTCGACCAATAACCTATCAGGCGCAATATACTGCCGCTGTGGCTAACCGCATGAAGCCAGAAGCTGAGAGCAAAAACTGGTCTATAGTCGGACGCTATTGTGAGTCTGGGGATATAATCGTAGAGGAAGCTAAATTAGATGCACGCGATGGTGATTTGATCGCTATTTTCGCCACGGGTGCCTATAACTACAGCATGTCCTCCAACTATAACCGCACCGGTAGACCGGCCTGCGTCCTTGTAAAAAACGGCCACGCTGAAGTCATTATTGAGCGAGAGACCTGTAGAGATTTAGTCAGCCACGACCGTATTCCTACTTGGCTAAAATAGGTTGGTTAGGCTAAACAGAAAGTTTGAGGGAAGAGTTAATGCCTGACTTTAGCAACTTCTTCGATCAAATCGATTTGCTGGTCTGGGGCAAAACCTTGTTTCAGGTGCTAATCATCTGCTACGCAGTGCTCTGGCTTTGGCGCAGAATTGCCGGAACCCATGCTGAGCGACTGGTCAAAGGCATGCTCGTTCTCACAGCCATCAGCTTCGCCTCCTGGTGGCTGCAACTCACTCTCATCACCTCAATTCTGCATCACATCATTCCGGCAGCAGCACTGGCACTGGTCATGGTCTTCCAGCCAGAAATTAGACGGGGTCTCGGTTACCTCGGTCGCGTGCAAACATTCAAATTTGACCTTTCTTTAGCTCATACCGATGCCGCCCGCACGGCTAGCGATATAAAACAGATTATTCAAGCCGTCAAAGAACTTTCGCGCACTAAAACAGGGGCCTTGATTGTCATTGAACCTCCTGAAGGAGAACGTGATTATCTCAGCCCTGGAACGCCTGTCAATGCAGACATTTCAGCGACACTTCTGCTCACTCTCTTCTTTCCTAAATCACCTCTACATGACGGGGCAGTGGTCATTCGCAAAGCCAAAATTGTAGCCGCCGGTGTGATTTTGCCGATGACTGACAATCCGAAACTCTCATATAAATATGGCACCAGGCACAGAGCGGCCATTGGTCTATCTGAAACCTATGACGGCCTCTGCATTGTCGTCTCCGAAGAAACCGGGGCCATTTCAGCGGCGAGCAGAGGCATGCTGGCGCGCTACAGCAATGCTGAAGACCTATCAGATCCAATTGCCTATCTATATCATCAAGGCAGTGAAAGCAATAACAGCCCTCTCAGCTCGTTCCTCTCACTGTTTGGCCGCGGCAAATCAGACGAATTAGCCGAAGCGAAAAGCATTGCAGCCGTAACCCTAAGCGACAACGACAGCCTCAAAGGCGAAGCAGAACAGAGCAGAGCTTAACTTAGTTCTTCGACGATTTTCCGAGCAGCAGCTACGCGGTCTGGCGCTTTAACAATGGGACGGCCAACGACAATATAGTCGGCACCACGGGCAATGGCATCACGAGGGGTAACGATGCGGGCTTGATCGTTAGCCTCAGCCCAACTGGGTCTAATTCCTGGAGTGATGATAAGAAAATCGTCACCGCAGCTCTCACGGATAGCACTAGCTTCTTGGGCCGAAGCCACTACACCATCAAGCCTGCTCTTCTGAGCAAGCTGAGCCAAATAAGGCACCATCTTCTCTAAGGGAAGACTAACGTTTAATTCGTCGCTCAATGTTTGCGCCGTCATGCTGGTCAAAATTGTTACCGCTATCAAAGCCGGCTTCGTGGCTGTAGGCTCAACCTTGAGCAACTCTTGGTAGGCGTCAGCAGTGGCTTTAGCCGCCGCTTCCATCATGGCGCTGCCGCCGGTGGCATGGAGATTGAAAATATCAACAGACTGACTAACGGCAGCGCGGCAAGCCTGGGCCACGGTATTGGGAATATCGTGAAACTTAGCATCGAAGAAAAGCTTGACCCGATACTCACGCGCCAGCGCAAAGAGAGATGTGCCACAAGAAGTGAATAGCTCCAAACCGCACTTGAAGACCCCTACTTCATCACGTAACTCTTCGATTAAGGCACGGGCCTCAGCTTCTGATGAAACATCAAGAGCGACGATTAACCTATCTTTGCCGGTCAGCTTTCTTTTCATGATTATTTGTGATCTGCGCTCTGACTGTTAATAGAAATTTACATGCAAAACGACCTGGCAATCTAAAACTGCCAAGTCGTTTAACAAATTTGCTCTGCACAACCCTAAGTTTAGGACTAAGCCTAAGGCCTAAGGAGCGATGGCAGCCTTGTCTTTGTCTAGCTTGTAACGCTTGACAAAGCGATCTACCCGACCTTCTGTGTCAACGATTTTTTGTTGACCTGTATAGAAGGGATGGCAGGCGCTACAGATTTCAACGCGGATTGCGTTCTTTGTGGAACCCAGTTTGACAGCAGCGCCGCAGACACAAGTCGCGATCACTTCTGAATACTTGGGATGAATTCCTTCCTTCATGATGACACCCTGAATTTTTAGAATAAGGCAAAAGATACCACACCATTGAGAGTCCTTGCCGCTCCTCTCAATATAATCGTAAGGTCCCTTAACAGGAAATAGTTAAAGCCTTCTCTATCTATATTACTGGTTTATTGGCTGAGCGACATCAATGCCGTCACCAGTGGCCTGCGAGAGCCTCTCACCTTCAACATTAAGGAAAACTGCTTTTGGAGGGCTGTCATGACTGGCGATTTCGTTGACCGTGCGCTTTAGCTGCTCTAACCTGAGGCTAAAAGACTCAGCTCCGCTCCCGGAGAGAAAGCGTTTTGACAAATTCAAGACGATTCCACTGTGGTCTTTTGTCGGCCCCACCGATATCAGAACAGTGCCTCGTGGCACTTCGCTACCAAAGCCAGAGGCCTCCTCATCAGCGCTTGGCCCTTTCACAAGCTCACTTACCGCCGCTTCTATAGCCTTCATACTGGGCGTCTGCTCTTCACTACCAGAGCCAGGCTGATAAGAGCGGGCCACCGGTTCGTAGGTAATTTTATCGCCATCATTTTTGACGAACCAAATCAGAAGAGCATCACGTGCGGGAAGCGCATTTTTAGCGATTGAGCCTGTCACGGATTTACTATGCTTTCGCTCTTCACTCAAGATTGTGCGATTACCAGCACAACTGCACAGTAATGGCGCAATGAAAAAAACTAACACAAATACTTTGAGTCTATTTTTTAGTAGGTTCAAGCTGTCCGTCTCCAGCCACTGCTTTTGGTACCAGCAGCAGTTTACCATCACCAGTGACGCCACCACCACCAACTTTTAAATCAGCTAAGCGAAAAGCGTGATCGCGTCTGTCCATGCGAGCAAAATCAATAAGCGGGTTAAGTAAATCTTGAGCAAATTGAGCAAACTTATCTGGCTCAATGATATCTGGGCCCTCTACTTGCAGGTCTTCCAGCATAAT
>CALRJJ020000390.1:0-5518 GCA_943367505.1 Flavobacterium psychrophilum
TTAAACCTACCTATGGGCAAATAGTCTATCAAGAGCAAATCATGCAGATTGCTCAGGTCCTTGGTGGTTATAGCCTTGGTCAAGCCGACTTACTGCGTCGAGCTATGGGTAAAAAGCTGCCTGCCGAAATGGAAAAGCAGCGCGAATTATTCTGTGCTGGCTGTGCTAAGAATTCGGTCAGTCCCGAGATTTCCAATAATCTCTTCGACATCATGGTGCAGTTCGCTGAGTATTGCTTCAATAAATCACACAGTGCTGCTTACGGCGTAGTTACTTATCAAACTGCCTATCTCAAGACCCATTATCCGGTCGAATATATGGCTGCGGTGCTCTCTTCTGTTTCGGGTGATACCGAAAAAGTACAGAACTACATT
The DNA here is from genome assembly GCA_943367505.1 of Flavobacterium psychrophilum. Lineage (GTDB taxonomy): Bacteria > Cyanobacteriota > Vampirovibrionia > Obscuribacterales > Obscuribacteraceae. The sequence goes on from CALRJJ020000390.1 coordinate 375, forward strand.
GCTGAATGTCAGGCCATGGGCATTCCCATTTTGCCTCCAGATATGAATATTTCTGGATCTGACTTCACTTCCGATGGTGGCAGTATCCGTTTCGGTCTGTCTGCCACCAAGGGTCTCGGTGACGCGGCTGTGCAAGCGATTGTGCAAGAGCGAGAGCGCGGTGGCATCTTCTCGACCATGCAAGACTTTCTTGACCGCATAGACCTGAGATTGGTCAATAAGAAGTCGTTGGAATCTTTGATCAAATCCGGTGCCTGCGTCGGTTTGGGTATGAGCCGCAAGCAAGCCCTAACCAATCTAGACTCACTGGTTGACGCTGCCAACCGTAGACAAAATCAGAAGAACACTGGCCAAATTAGTTTGTTTAGCTTTGGCGAGTCGCAAGGTATTAACCTCGAGACACCATTGATTGGCGACCCATCTGAGTTTGGTGAAGGTGAGCTGCAGACGATGGAGCATGAGCTGCTCGGCTTCTACGTTACCAGCCACCCACTCAAGCGTATTGCCAATCGGCTTAAGTACGTCACTACCCATTCAGTCAAAGAGATGAAAGAGTGTCCTGATGGAACTACTGTGATTCTCGGCGGCCTCGCTAACTCCATCGAGAAGAAGCTGACCAAGCAGAACAAGCTCCTTTGTATCATTCACTTAGAAGACCTCACTGGTAAGGCTGAAATCGTGCTTTATAGCGAGGCCTTAGAGAAGGTATCTTCTGACGTGCTTGTGCCGCAGTCTTTGCTTTTGATTAAGGGGAAAGTAAAGAAGAACGAGGAAAGCACATCGGTGATGGGCTCAAGCATCAGAAGAATTGGTGATGCTGCTATGGTTGACGTTATTTTTAGTGCTAACCAATCGTTTGCTGACTTGCATCGACTCAAAGATTTACTTATCCTGCACAAGGGTGAAGATCCGGTCTTGCTCCACTTCCCTCAGGGCAAGCGCTCCTCAGCAATTTTGGTCGGCGCGCAGTTTTGGGTCGATGCCAGCTCAAGCTTGCCGGCTGCGATTGAAACTAATTTTGCTGAGTCTGTCAAAGTTAGGGTCAACAAAATCCACATCTAGTCAGTTTCTGATTCGTTCAAAGTGTGATTGTAGGCTGCTTTTGTTTAAGTCTAAAGCAAAGTAAAGCGCTTCTTTGCAGGTTAGAGCAAATTTGTTTACACCTGGAACATTTACTGTAGAATACGTCTTTCGATCTACTTCTTCACGGAGGTTGATGCACCACACAACGCCCAACTCCCAGGCCTATCCAAGTTCGGACTAGTCTTTATCTGGTGTAGATAAGCGTTTCGTGTACCCCGCCAGGAAACGAATATAAAGCAAAAGCCAAGGCTCGCGCTTTTTGAAACCTTCCTGGATCTTTCGGATACCAATTTCAATGCGTTTGAATCGTCAAACGCCCAGGGGGAAGAAACATGTTTGGACCACATTTGATCCTAGAAGCTTATGGTTGCCCAAAAGAACTTTTGGCAGACATGACACTAATGAGTCAAACTCTTGATGCTTATCCAGCAAAGCTAGATATGACTAAGATTATGCCGCCCTATGTCTTTACCTACCACGGTACGGTAGAAGACGATTGGGGAGTTAGTGGAGTCGTGCTCATTGCTGAGTCACATATCTCCATTCACTCTTTCCCGGAGAAAGGATTCGCGACTTTAGACATTTTCTCTTGTCGTGATTTCAATGTTGATGATGCCATCGACTACTTCTGTCAGATCTTCAAGCCTGAAAGTTACGATAAAGAGGTCTTGATGAGAGGACGTGAGTTCCCTCGCAGTATGCCTAAAGCTCAGGCTATTGTCGAAGCAGAACGGGTAAGACTAAGCGCTGTCTAATAGCCCAGAAGAAGAACAAGAAGAAGAATTGGTCTTTAGGCCATTCACTTGCATTACAAAACGGTTGGTTCTTAATAAAGAGCCAACCGTTTTTATTATCAGCATCTTTCTTCTGCTTTACGCAGGCTTCTCCTGTTTCTGGTTAGCCACACTCTTGCCGGTGATTTCCCTTCCAATCGTTGACTAGAAACTGTGCAGTTTTGTATTGCTGATCCTTTCCTCTTTTTGATTAGAAACGTTCATACCTTTGGTACATACTATTAAGAGTTGGAGTTCAGAGCATGGTTAAAGCCCTACCGATAACTGAGCAAAGGCCGCCCGAGCAGAGAAAAGTGTGGTTTCCAGAGAACCGTTCACTGGGCGAACTTTATGTGGTGGACAGTTCGGGCAAGTCTGAATTTCTTGGCGAAGCGACCGGGTTAATAGAGGTGCCGCCTGGGAAAAGTCTCTCTCTATATTATAGTTTTGACCCAACTTATGGTTTGAGCCCTCTCTCTCAAGTATCTCCAGAGGCTCTTGCAAGTATTTCTTTTCTGGGCTCGGACATCACCGACGAAGAGCTATGCGGCATCGGTCGTTTGGTTGGCCTTAGAGAAATTGATATTAGTTGCACAGCGATAGGAGATTATGGAGTTGCTTATCTCGCTCCCTTAGTGCACCTGACCAAGCTCAATCTGTCATCAACAAAGGTAACGGATCAAGGCCTCACTGTTCTGAGCCACCTGCAGCACTTAGAGGAGCTTGTGCTGGACGATACCCATATTGGTGATGGGGGACTGTCTCACATCGCTCAGTTGCCGAGACTTAAGACTTTGAGCCTGTCCTTTACCCGTGTTACCAACAAGGGTCTACCGAGACTCAAAGAAAGTGGAAAGCTAGAGCGGTTGCGCCTAAATTGCACTCGCATCGGCGATGATGGCCTCACTCATGTGGCTCGGATGAAAAGCCTCAAGGAGCTCTGGGTACGCAGTACTGATGTCACCTATCCAGGCTTGGTTGAGCTGACTAAATGGCTGTGCGACTGCGAAATTATCCGATAAAAAACCCGGCTAGAGTTTTCTAGCCAGGTTCTTTTGTTTAGTTTTTCAGCTTATTAGAGAGTTTGTTTTTGCTTCTTACCGGCAATACCTTTCTTGCTAAAAGGATTTAGCTTCGAGAAGGTGCTGTTCATTTTCTCTGACATGCCAGCCAGTCCACCTTTGGCGCCGTTGTTGCCAGCGGCGATGGATTGTTCTGAGACTAGTTCGTCAGTTTCAGGTAAGTGAGTCGATTTGCTTGGTGTAGCTGATGCCTTGCTCTGCTTGAGCAATTCGCTTTGAGAATTGGCTCCACCTGGTTTTCTTGGGCTACCTAAGCTAGGCTCGCCGCCAGCCACGGCTGGTGAAGTAGCGAGAGCGACTTCAGTGCTGCCGCCTTTGTTTTTCTTGTGGAAAGGATTAGGCATGTGGGGCATACCGATAGTGGCAATTTTTCCAGTGCCGCCTTTGATTTTCTCGCCGGTTGCTTTGAAGCCGCTTCCTACCATTGATGCGCCTTTGGCAATAACATTTCCAGAAGCTTTAGCACCGCTGGCGATGCCGCTGCCGACTTTCTTGCTGCCATTGACCATACCGTTGGTAGTGGCTTTCAGAGTTTTTGTAACGACATTGCCTTCGCTTTCAGAGCCGCTAGCTTTGGCTACAGAAGGAGTTGAGGCTGTTTCGATTTCTTCGCCAACAGGAGTCTCTTTGACGACTTTGGTCTCAGTTTTGTTAGCTGCTATTTTCGGGCCTTTCTCTTTCTTCGTTTTTGCTACTGCGACTTCAGGCTCTTGCTCTGACTTCGCTTTGCCTTTTCCTAATACAGGAAGAGAAGGCATGCTTGGCAGGCCGATTTTTGGGAACTTGCCGAAGAGCTTGCCGCCACCGGTTCCAGATTCTGCCACTGCAGAGTTTTGTTTAATAGCCTTGCCGTTGCCGCCACCTGGTGCGGTGACGTAAGTAGTAGTGCTAGAGATGTCCTCAACCTTTGTAGAGCTTGTTGCCTGCCCTTTGTGAATCGGCGGCAAACCTTTCTTAGCTCTGGCCTTATTATTCTTGTCTTCCAATTCTTTGGCCGTTGGCGCCTGAATCGTTGCATAAGGATCGAGCGAAGAAGACGGGCCTGCTTTGGCTGGATTTGTTGTAGCTGTATAGGTGCTTGCTATCAATAGACAGACCAGGCTCACGGGTACATACCGTTTAGAAGCTGTCATCAGTGCCATTCTCCCTGTTTCGCGGAAATCCAATCTATTTCGATGGTAACTGAGAAGTTATAGCACATCTCTGGCAGTAGTAAGGAGCTGCTTAAGGGCCGCTAATTGCCCGCCGAGGGCAAATTACAAGGGGAAGGGCGAAGATTAAAATACCTACAGTTTGAAGTTCAAATGTTTATAATTTCACTTCAACGGTATTATTGAATTAGTGTTCTCGTTGTTACTAGGCCTTTTTCAGCATTTAGGAGTCTGGATGCAAGACTTTCAAACCCAACCTGTGGTCTTCATATTTATTGTTTTGGGCGTGAGTGCCTTTACCTTCCTGTTTCTTGGTGCGAAGAAAGCATTCTTTGAGCCATATACTGGTCCAGACGAACAATAATTACCGTTTGGTTCATTCGACAGCGGCGATTTTGCACTGATTCCCTGTTTGGGCTCTTGTTTGGAGCCTGATTAGGTAGTGCTTATTTTTCGCTGTTTTTCTTTACTATCTCTACCGAGCAAGGGGCCTCAGTCAAGACTGCCTGGGAAACACTACCTAGGAAGAGTTTTTCTATGCCCTGGCGCCCGTGGGATCCCATTACGATCATGTCGGCATGCCATTCACGAGCACACTCGACGATTCTCTCTTTGACATTGCCTTCTAGCACTTCGGATGCTACTGGCTTTGAGTGAGCAGAGAGCTGGCCCTGATCGGCTTTGAGACATTGTTGCAGTCGAACAGCCGTCTCCTCAACCAGAGCCTTGGCTTCGTCAAGCCTTTCCTGCTGAGCTTCTATTGCCAGAGGCACATATCCTGAATGCCAGCCCGCTAGCTCCGGATGAAAGGGCTCTAAGACTGTAATTATTTTGAAAAGGGTCTCAGTTGGCCATGCTCTATCTACGATCGAATCGATTGCTAGTTTTGAGCAGGGTGAGCCATCTACAGCCAGTAATATCTTCATTCACTTTCTCTGTTTCTCGATTTAGTGCGCAAGTCGCTAATCAGGCCACCTAATCCAATGATAGCAACCAAAACCACAAGACGATTGCCGAGGCGCGGAAGTCTTCCTAGTTCAGGAATTGCCGAGATG
>CALRJJ020000391.1:0-5482 GCA_943367505.1 Flavobacterium psychrophilum
CTTCAAATTACGCCACCTGACCGTGGTCTGTCCTGAATGCCAAACTATTTTCGCCACCTACGAAGTGGCGAGATTGCCGGCTATTGATTTAACGACACCGATTGAAAGTGACCTCCATCGTATTCTGCCCGATCCTGAATTGCGCTCTAGTCTTCTTGCCATGTGTCCCAATTGTATTTACACCTGGTGGTTGTCATCATTCAAAGAGCACTTTTATCTGCCACAGGTTGTGCCAGACTCGCCGCCTACTGAGCCGGCAAAGAAATTTGCCCATGCTGTAGCCTCAGGGCGTAAGCATAATGTGCACACCCTTGATCGCGCAGTATTGGCATTAAACGGCTATTGGTGCGCCATGGAAGAGGGAGTGGATGGCTCTAAGTTTCTCACCCTGGCTAAGAATGAATTGGCGGCAGCCCTGGCAGACCCTAGCTGGGCCGGCAATCGCAGCCGCTATAATTATGTTATGGGTGAGATTTTGCGCCTATCTGGCGAATATGACGGTGCCATAAAATGCTATGAGAAAGTAGATTCATCGGCGGGTTTACCCACTGAACTCGTAGCCAAGATGAAGGAGTTTGCGCTTTATGGGAATAAAAGTACTGTAAGGCTTCCACCGCATATCGTAGGAATAGTTTTCAACTGCGCTCAACCAGTTAACCCTGCCTAGAGCCAAATCTACAAGTAGAATGTAAACATGGACGATATCACTCCCCTAAACTTAGAAGATTCTCCCAAGTTATTTGGCTTGCGCTACGACCAGCTGATTGCCATCTTGGGAAGCCTGGTGCTTTCCACCCAGCTTTATTCATGGATGATGCCAATCAACCTTGCTGGGCAAGACATTAAACTCTGGATTTGCTTATTTTTTGGTTTGGTTGGCCCATTTTATTGTCTAGTCACTCTTAATCACTCAGCTTCTTACTGGGAGACTCTGCTCAATTTTTACACCGGGTCTAAAGTCTTGATACCAGGGCCTGATCCAAATACAACTAGATTTTTGGTAGATGAAAAGCTTCCAGAATTTGTTGAATAAAGGAGCTCTCGTTCGTTAATGGTCACCTCGATAAATCGGTCCTACTCCAAAGAAAATAGTTTGCTGGGCTTTATGAAGCGTGGCAAAGAGAAGGAAACGCCGATTTCTGCAGAGATTCTCGGACGCATTCCTGGTTTGGCTGTGCCCAGGCCCCATGGTTCTGCTGCCGGTATTTTGCCTTTATGGGACCTCTTCCACGATGATGCATCGGGTCAGGGTATTCTTGTCTTGAAAGATGGCACTTACCGTTGTGTCTTTGAGTTAGACGGTGTGCACGTTTCTGGTTTTGATGAGATGCGTTTGGTCTCGCTCATGAACCACTTTACTGGTTTTCTCAACGGTATCGATACATCAGCTCAGCTCACTGTGGTTTGCCACAATATTTCTAAGCGCGAGTATTTCCAGCGCCATCCAGTTGAAGTTAATGAAGACCCATTTTTGCGCTACGTGGCTAAAGTGGTCGAGAATGATCAGGCTTCCCTTCTATCGCGAAACTTTGTGCCTGAGCTAAAGTTCTATGTCACGTTCTGCTATCGGCCGCCTAAAGAGAAGCCACCAAAGCAGAGCATGATTGATACGGCTGTTAAATCAGTGATGGACGCTCTTACAAGTCAGGCCGCCAGACAGTCTGTCGGTAGCCATTTTAAGAATGTCACTACGTTAGTGCAGCGTGCCAATGGCTATGTTAGTCAGCTTGGTGCCTGCGGCATGGCTGGTCGACCAGTTTCGGCCATAGAGTATTTCCGTATGCTTTACCGTGAGCTCAATCCCAAGCAAGCTGAAATGGCCGAGGAGCACTTGCCCTCTCCAATTCGGCCGCAAACTCAGCCCTTGCCGCCGGCTGTGCGTCGTGTCTTCCCTGACATGGAGCCCGCTACTGTAAGGCAGCAATTAGTTGAATCTTGCTATGACTTCAGCTCCCCTGATTTCTGCAAGATTTCAGACATGACTGATTATATTGAAGCCACCGATCCTAATGCTGACCCGACCGAGAAAGAAATTGCCGGTCGCTATATTCGCACCCTCTATATGAACCGGCTACCTGAGCGTACCGGGCCGCTCTGGTTGCAGCCATTGCTGCGCCTTAATTGTGAATGGCGTCTCAATATTTACGCTCACAAGTTAGATAAAGAGCTCTTCCGTAAGAAGTTACAACAGAAGCAAGCGCAGGCGTCTGCCAACACCTACCAGGGTGTAATGGGACAGCGTTCAGCTCCGAACCAAGAAGAAGCTGAGAAAGCACAAGAAGCCGCCACCATTGGTTCAGAGTTGTACACAACCAACATGGAAGTGTTCAACTACGCCATTTATTTCACGCTCTTTGCCGATAGCCTTGAAGAGCTAAACCGCTCTACTGAGTTTGTGCGCTCTGCCGCTTCACAGTGTCGCGGTGCTCGATTTGTTATTGGTCACCATGAGCAGCGCTCACTCTTCATTGGCAGCTTGCCTGGCTTGGGTATTGACGTTGCTCGCCGCGGCAAAGCAGTGCGAACACCTACAGTGCGCAATTCGTTTCCCTTTGTTCATGCCAAGCTTGGTTCAGAGTACGGCGACTGGCTCGGTTTTTCCAAAGAAACACTAGAGCCGGTTTTCCTTAACCCCTATGATGAAAAACTACCAAACGCCCTCTGCATCGTCTTCGGTCAACCGGGTGAAGGTAAATCTATGGTCGCTCAGCAGATCATTCAGATGAAAACTTTGTCTGGTGCTAAGACCGTTATTATTGACCGATCTGGCTCTTATCGCATGCTTACAGAAGTGTACGATGACTGTGCCTATATTAAACTTGGACCCGATGGTCAGGTTTGTATCAACCTTTATGATTTGCCTTACCAAGGTCCTGATGGCAAGCCTGTTGATCCAGCTAGCCCGCCGGAATCGCACATTATCAAAATTCTCAATTTCCACTCTGTCATGCTGGGAGAACGCGGTGAACAGGCTCTAAATAAAGATGAGAAGCCGATTTTGATGCAAGGCATTCAAGCCATCTATAAATCTTGCGCCGAAATGGGTCGCATTCCAATTGAGTCTGATTTAGTTAACTGGTTACAAGAAGAGTCAGTCAAACACACCAAGAGCAAGCGTGGTGATACCTGCGAAGATCTAGCTAACCGTCTCAGCCTTTATTGCAAAGGCGCTATTTTCGGTAAGCTCTTTGATGGCCCCACATCTATTCCTCTCGATACTCAATTGATGGTATTCGATACTTCTGATTTGGCCCATGACAAAACTCTAGAAGCTGTTGTTACCCTCTTCGTCTCCGACTATGTCTTGCGAAGAGCGGCTCAACATAAGGCCGAACAAGTAGCTTTAGGTAAGCCCTCACGCTTTGTCTTTTGCATAGACGAATTGTGGAGACTACTGCGCTATGAGGGTGGTAAGACTCTTGTTGAAGATGCTTCGCGTACCAGCCGACACTTAGGTCTACTGTTTATCGGCATTTCCCAGGAGCTGGGCGACCTTTTGCGCGACGATCGGGCGCGAAATCTTGCCACCAACAGTGCTATCAAAATCATCCTCGGTAATGACCCATCTAACTTCGAATTAATTCGCGAAGCCTGCGGTCTCACCCCTCAGGAGATGGGCGCCATTGCTCACTTGACCAGAAAGAATAGAGAGTATTCAGATGCCTTTCTGATTTATCACAAGCTTTCTCGCGGAGTGGTCAAACTGGTAGTGCCTAGGTTTATGTACTGGGTAGCCACAACCGAGCCAAACACCGATCAACCAATGCGTTCTAAGATGATTGAGCTGTGTGCTGGTGATGCGCGTTGGGCCTGCCACTTGCTTGGCCAGGGTTACACTCCGGAGACCTTCACTCCTGATTTGCTCAATGCGGGCTGATACAAATATATGTTTGATTATCAAGCTGGTGAGAAGTACAAAATGACATTGATTATGGTCGCTGTAGCTGGTGCTATGGCGGGCGTTTTCATAACATTGATACTTTCGCCCACGCCTGCTCCTACCGGTAGGGGTGGACGGGTGCGCTCGAGGGCCGATACCAATCCTGATGTTACTGGTATTGCCGCACCGCCTGGTTCCGATCCGCGCTACGCCACTCAGCAAAATGGTGCACCCCCTCCTCCACCGGCTGGTCTGGTCGAACCATTTAAGGCGCAGGCCTATGTTGAAGCTTTTCTCCCGCTGGCTTGGGATTTCAACGCCAGCTCGGCTGCTAACTCTCAGCAGAGTGCCATCGGCATGATGACTGCACAGTGTGCTGATAGTTACAAAAAGAATATTTGGACCGATGAGATGGCAGCCACGATTGCTAGTTCGGGTATGACCAGTACCTGGAATCAAAAAATGGTTTCTGCTCGCCAGAACCAAGCCGATGGTTCAATTGAGATAGTAGTTCAAGGTGAGCAGCAATTGCAGCTTCCTGGTGAGCCGCCTAAACCAAGACCAGTGAAGTTTGTTTATTTGGTGAAGAAGGAAGCTGATGGAAGTTTGAAAATTGCCGGTATTTCTGAGGGGTAGAAATACGAAAAACATGCCGATAAAACAGAGACTTTTCGTAGTCTTCCCAGAACTGGAGCCTGTTTTGTTGCGCAACTACTTGTTAAAACGGTATAAATGAGTGAGTATAGAATCAGGGTTTATAACTGTATAGACACGCAGGATTAGCTAGATGAATTGGAAGGCGCAAATATGACCTGGAAAGCGCAAATGAACGAGCGAGGAGTGATTCAGTCATTCCGCGATACTGACACTGGCGAGCAGGTCTCTGTTAAAGAATTTGAGCGTCGCATGCAAATGCAGGGGGCGATTGGGCCTAACGACGGCAGTCTACAAGCGCAGCCAGCCTATCCTCAATCTTATCCAGTGCCGGGTTCAGAAGCTGCTATTCAGCAAGGCATGCAATCAGGTGCACCGGCAGGCATGCAGCCTTATCAGGCTCAGCCAGCGCCACAAACTTATGCTACTGGTGCTCCCGCACCATATCAACAGACTCCTGCCGCCGGTTACCCACAGCCCGCGCAACAGGGTTATCAGCAAGCGCCTTCTAGTCCTTTAGTACAGTCTGGTGCTGTACCGGTTGGTTCGCAAGCGCCTAGTATTCCCATGCCCGCCACTGGTCGGGTGCCCACCACAGGTATGCTTACTCAAGGCAAAAATCTTCGTCTCGAGGGCCAGCCTGGTCATATCGACCAAACTCGTCAGACCTTTGCTCCAAGAAAGGGCAAAGGCTTCCTTGATGCTACATCGATAGCTATTTTGATGCCTACTCTTGTGCTATTGGCCTTGATCATCGCTGCTGCCCACAAGAAAAGACTGTTCCCTTGGCAGACAATCAGAACCTTTAACCCACCATCTGGTTTGATGACTCCGCGCGATTATGAGCGCTCATATGTCTGTCCACCAAACGGCAGACGTCACGGTCGTCTGGGCAAGAAAAATCCCAACTTGACCTGGTCAGAAGTTGACGGTGTTGTAATTCCCTTT
>CALRJJ020000392.1:0-5475 GCA_943367505.1 Flavobacterium psychrophilum
CGAACCGGCGCTAAGGTAAAAGGATACAGACAAAATAGAAAACTAAGACCTTGCCTTCGAGCGCAAATCTACAGTTATCGGGCCTTCCATAAAGCAGGTATTTCCACCCACTTCGACTCTTGTAACAGCACCATCTACGACCTCAAGCCGAGCTGTAATCTGCGACGGTCGATTCATCGAGAAACCTTGTTCAAAAACAATATTGCCAACAGCATTATCTGCCAGTAAGCCCTGCCCATATAGATAACAAGCAAGAGCACCACTAGCAGTTCCCGTTGCTGCTTCTTCGGGAATATCGTAAAGAGGAGCAAAATTGCGACAATGGGCAAAACCACCAAAGAGCGAATCTAAACAAAAAACGTGATAGCCAATCACACTGCGTTGCAGACTTATCTTGGAAATCTTGGCAAAGTTCGGCTTAAGTTCGTGCAAGGCTTTTAAATTTTTCAAGGGTATAAAAATATCCCGCACACCAGTAGAAACTATCTGAGGCAAGAAAATCGGATGTAGTTCACTGACATCTAAACCAAGAGAATCAGCGATCACTGTTTGCTCTATGTAATCTCCGTAGATCGGCTTAGCCTGTGACATGAAGACCTGACCAGTCTTAAGTATTTCTACATCAAAAATACCAGCCTTAGTTTCTTGGCTGTAACGACCAACTCCAATTCGCTCTAAGCGAGCCAGTTGAGAGAAGGCAGCAATGGTGGCGTGTCCACAAAGATCGACCTCTCCGGCCGGTGTGAAGAATCTCAATTTGAAATCAGCCACAGCCGATGGAAATATAAAGGCAGTTTCGGAGAAACCAATCTTGCCGGCTATAAACTGCATCTCGTCTTCGCCCAGGTTGGGAGCATCGACCACAACGGCAGCAAGATTACCGCCAATAGGCAAATCACTAAACGCACTTACGGAGAAAAACTCGACCATTTAATTAGACCCTCAAACTCCGAATCACTACTCCAACCAAATGCTCCAATGAATTTGCCGAAAACAAAAACTTTTCAAATAAAGAAATTTAGCATTACGAATTGGCTTCAACAGCAACAAATGATACATGCGTACAAAACAAGAGAAAAGCTAGCGCGACAAAGCGAACCCGCAGCGTAGCGAGATCGCCCCATCGCCAACTAGCGCAAGTTGGTCGTAAAGTATAGAAGGCAAACTTAAGTACAGAGCATGTAAACCACGAACGAAATGACAGCGCCACTAACAAGCAACTCAATCACAGGAAAAGGAATGAGGCTTAAGGCGGCAATTACAAGCAAGGCAAGCACTGAGAGAGCAGCCAGAAAAAAGATTTTTTCAAAAGACATAGGTTTCTCACGAATTCAATAAGGTTTGCGTGCGCCTTCTATCACGACCTCAATCCTGAGCGCTATCAACACGACCTATACAAGCGAATGCTGAACACATCCTGTGTTCAGCATTTTTGGGAAGATATAGATCAAGCGATGTTTTCGGTGGTTAGAGGCTCAAATTGGTCATGAAAGAATGGCTTATAGATACTGCTAAATTGGCAGTACAAAATTCAAGCTCTCTCTTCACAGAAGTAAGTACCCCAGGCATATCAACACTATCAATAGCCCACATAATCTTGACCTGAGGCAAGTTTCACTATACCGGGAACATTTTGCAAAGAGCCGTATCGACCCACTGCATAGTTGATACCTGCAGCAATATTCGACAAGGGGTCATAAATATCAGTGTTGTGTCCAGGAGCTGCATTCTCCTGGAAGGTTGAAGGAATGGTCTGCATTAGCCCTTGCGAAGGTGTACCAGCAGCGGCATTAGAGTCCCAGCCATTGAAGGCTTTAGCATTCCAACCACTTTCATTTTCGATAATTGTATTGACGGCAGCAAGATTTGCATCTGTAACAGGTTGCTTAGCTAGTGTCAAAGCCTCTGAGATTAGCGCTCTGCGCTTACCCTCTGGAACAACACCAACAACGGTGTCACCACCGCTCCCATTCAGGCGCGCCTCGTTTCGCATCTTATTGGTTGCCAACTGATAAAGCTTATCACCGGCTTGCGATGCTTCGACCGACTGCGGATTATTTAAGTCGGCAGCTGTGATATTCTCTGCACTCTTGCCAGAAATAAATGCTGCACCGATGGCTCCGGGCTTATCACCGATTTTGCCCTTTAGTTTATCTACAAGATCTGTCGCTATAGACTCTTGCAACTCTTTAGGTAAAATGTCGCGCATCGCCTCTGGCGTTATCGAACCTTTATGCAAGGCTGTCATCGACTCTTTTAGCTTAGCCAAGAACTTTGGATCTTTGAGCTTCTCAGCAAAGTCTTTCGGTAACTTACCTGTTCTCACCAACTCAGCAACATGGGCAGGGTCACTCAAGTCACCCAAAGAATCAAAGAAGCTAGCAATTTGATCTGCAGACAAACCATAACGACCATAATGAACAACACCGTCTGGTGACTGCCGAATAGTATCGTATGGCGAAGCCTCATCAGGCTGAAACAAACCAGCTGCAACTTCTTTAAGTGCTGCCTGTTTATCGCTTTCATTTAGTTGACGCTCCACCGAACGACTCTTGAAAGAACCAAAATCATCGCTTGAAGCAGAGGGCATATCGACGCCGTGGCTACCGTTAAACCTATTGAGATTTCCAACTTGCTCTCTAGTTTGAGGAGTAAGGGTTTCTTGGCTTTTAGGCGGCAACAATCCAGCTTTCTGCTCGGCCGTTCTTGAGACTAAATTATCTTTGTCCTTCAGTATTATCGGCGCATTCGAATCTCCCTGACCGTGAACACGTTTACTCAAATAGGTAACTAATTCGTCGGCGGCGGCCATTTGCTCTTTTGTAGGGGTAATTTGGCCAGCTTTGCGAGCGACAACAATAGAAATATCCCTACCCTTGTTTTCGGGAGCCTCTGGATCGATCTTCATTTCAATCTGGCCCTTGCTATTAATGACAAAGTTTGGCCGCTGTGAACTTGGGTCATTCTTGTTTTCAAGCTCAACTGAAATGGACTTCGCCGGAGTATCTGACGACCTTACGGCACTACTGTCGGTAACCTTGGTGCTCTCGACAATCTGATCAGCTAACTTTCCAATCGTAGTTGGGGAGCCAACGCTGAAATTTTCCAACATGCCAGCGGTAGTAGCATCTTGAATTTTCCCTTCAGCAGCTAATGTTGATGGAGACTTTTGCGCATCTAAAACTGGACTTGCTGCCTCGACGACGTTGCTAACAGGAGCTGACTTGTCACTGCTTTGTACAATCGAAACGTCACTGGCTTGAAGATTTGAAGCAATATTACTGGTGGTGTCAGCAAGGCCAAAAGCGCCCTTATAGCTGCTATCAGGCGGGCTTGAAAGGGTGACTGTTGACTCAGCATTGAGATTGGCTTTGGCTGACGATTCACTAGCGGGCACAGAGTCAACAACCTTTGGCTGCATAACATCGGCAGACATATTACTGTTCTGAGTAGACATAATGAGTATCGCTCCAAGCACATAAAAGGGATGAGGAATAAAAGTCTAAGAAAATCGGGTGGTGAACTTTTCAACATGAATTCGCTGCGAATTTAATTATTGTCAGTTCTCTGTGACAAAAACATACCAAATCACGCGGGAAGTACGTGTTTGGCGCTAAAGAACAATACGAGAGGCGACCCCCCAACTTGGATCGCCTCTCTACACCCCAGGAGAAAACTTTTCAACAAGGTCTTATCTATTCGCGTGACTACCTGTCGGTTACTGCACTTTGGCGCTTGATACCATTAGAATCTGGCTTAAAACTTATCACTCGAGCCTTACCAGTCGGATAGATTACAGTTTTGCTCTGCTCACTAGCGGTCCACTGCTCTTTGGCACCATCATCGCCAGCATAGGCCTGCCGATAACTGCCATTGGCTTTCTGTTCGAAAACTTGCTCGACAGGATAGGTTTTGAGCATGCGATAAGTTCCATCTTGATCAAGCTCAACTTGACCACGGAAAGAATCTGCAACTTGTTCAGCATTGTGGCGACTATATGCTTTCCAGCTAGGAGCCTCACCTTCTACTGCAGCCTGACGCTCTAAACGCGAGCCATCTGGATTGACCACAACTGTAATCTCGCCTTTCTCATCTCTGAGAACAACACGCGATGCACCATCCGGGTAATCTACTTTCTGTGTTCGACTTCTTAAGTCGTCTTGTTTTGATTCAACGTAGTCTGACCTTCTATCGGATCGGTTCAAATCCTTCAAGTCATCGAGATCGGCGTAGGGCATAGTATGCTCAGTTTCGAACCTCTGCCTTGGTCTGAAATCAACTCTTCTGTCATAGCGATAAGGGTTGTTAAAGGCATTATCACCAATACCAGTCGTCGAGCGCTGATAATAGTTAGGACCTTCGGTACCTCTATATGGTTCATTTGAAAGACCAGCACAACGGGAAGCTCTGTAAGCAGCCAAATCAGCTCTCGACTGAGCGTCGTCTATGCAGTAGTCTGGCAACGCATTGCGACGGCCAGCTTGTCTGTCACCACCACCATCGTCATCAGGCAGCTCTCTGTCTACCCCAGGAAATGTACGTGGCTGCTCAAAATCGCGCTTGTCTCCAGGCCCTTCATCAAGATCATGGCTGCGAGAATCGCTATTATCAACCAAGCCAAGTCCTGTTGAATTTTGGCGCTGGTACTGCATGCGTTCTAGTGGCGTGAGAGATGCCCCTGAAGGATTCTTCTTATCTGTCCAAATATCCTTATAGATATTGTCGATGTCTTCCTTTGACGGCACTCGTTTATCCAGCGACTGCCAACTGGAGTCTTTGCCTTGACTATTCTCTGCATGCTGACTCATAGATGTACTCCAAAAAACATGTGTGGTGAGAAATGGGGTGTGAGCGGCTGCTCCAAGAGAGCATGACAATGCAATTGCATACCAGGACAATACCGACTTTTCCGTGACAACTCCATACGGCTTGGCAAATCGACACGAAAGGAAACAGCTAGCGAAGGCAAGCCATAGCTATTTGAGATTATGATTTTGGCTTTACCTCCGTCTAGATGGAACTAACTTGAAAGTGACAGCAGTACAAAGATATCTATCCAATATGAACTACTCAATCAATATTTAGGAACAATCCACGAGCAAGAAGCATAGATAAATAACTATCTTGAATTGCCAGTGGTCAGATAGGAAAAATTCCTATTTCTTATTTGCTCGTTTCTAACATCAGTTGACAGTTCAAAAACAGAAAAATACACGAAATCTCAAATGCTAAAACAACTAACGCTTTATCTAGCGGTGCCATTTTCATCGAAAGAACCAGCTAGCGGCAACCCCGCTGCAGTCTGTATCGTTGAAGGAGCAATAGCCGAGGCAACGATGTCATATATTGCACAGTTTCTTAATCAACCTGAGACTGTCTTCGCCAAGAAGCGAAATGAGGGTGAATGGGAATTGCGTTGGTACACTCCGGCAGGCGATGCAATTTTTCCCGGCGGCAATGGCACACTTGCTCTTG
>CALRJJ020000393.1:0-5466 GCA_943367505.1 Flavobacterium psychrophilum
GACCTCGACATCTGGCCCTGGCATTTCGCTCATGGCTGAATTTACTGGCTACGGCTACTTCACCGAAATACCGACAGTAATATTCGACGTTCAACGGGTAGGACCTTCAACAGGTATGCCAACTCGGACATCACAAGCCGATTTGATCAGCGCCTACACCCTCTCGCACGGCGACACCAAGCACATCGTTCTGCTCCCTGGCTCAATCGTTGAGTGCTACGAAATGGCAGGCGAGGCCTTTGAGTTAGCTGAGCAATTCCAAACCCCAGTGTTTGTTCTCACCGACCTTGATCTCGGCATGAACAACTGGATGAGCGATCCCTTCGAATATCCAACTAAGCCAATCAGCCGCGGCAAAGTAATGACTGCTGCTGACATTGAAAAAGCTGGCAAGTTCGAGCGCTATAGAGACGTTGACGGCGACGGTATTCCATACCGCACATTGCCTGGTACTGACCATCCTCAAGCTGCTTACTTCACTCGCGGCTCTGGCCACAACGAAAAAGCTGGCTACACTGAAAAACCAGAAGACTACGTAAACTTGATGGACAGACTAGAGAAGAAATTCCAGACTGCTCGCAAGTTTGTGCCAGCACCGGTTGTAAGTGTTGAGAAGGGTGCAAAAATCGGCATCATCGCTTTCGGCTCTTCTGATTTCGCCGTCATAGAATCACGGGACCAACTCAAAGCTGCAAACATTCCAACTAGCTACTTGCGAGTACGGGCCTTGCCATTCACTGACGATCTGCGTAAATTCGTCGAAACCCACGACCACGTATATGTAGTCGAGCAAAACAGAGACGCTCAAATGCGCGATCTGATTCGCTTAGAACTGCCCGAACTAGCGATGAAAATTCGCTCAGTGAAACACTACGATGGTCTGCCAATCGATGCCAGATTTGTCACCGACGCAATCATGGAGCAGGAGAGATAAACAATGGTAACTTCAACACCTCCAACTAACAGAATTGGCCTAACCATGGCCGATTACAAAGGCGCTCCATCAACACTTTGCGATGGTTGTGGTCACGACGCTATTACAGCTCAGATCATCAAAGCCTTTTACGAACTAGGTAAAGAACCACATATGGTGGCAAAGTTGAGCGGCATCGGCTGCTCATCTAAAACACCAGCCTACTTCTTAAACCGCTCACACGGGTTCAACTCTGTCCACGGCAGAATGCCATCAGTAGCAACTGGTGTCAGCGTAGCCAACCATACACTGTCGCTAATCGGCGTCAGTGGCGATGGCGACACTGCTTCAATCGGCTTGGGTCAGTTTTGTCACTTAGTTCGCCGCAATGTTCCTATGATTTATATCGTTGAGAACAATGGCGTGTATGGCCTGACCAAAGGGCAATTCTCTGCCACCGCCGATCTTGGCTCTAAGCTCAAGAGCGGCGTAATGAATGAATTGCCACCAATCGACCTCTGTGGTCTAGCGATTGAGCTAGGTTGCAGTTTCGTTGGCCGTTCATTTGCAGGCGACCCTAAGCAACTAGTAGCACTACTCAAAGCTGCTGGTTCGCACAAAGGTACTGCTGTAATTGACGTCATCAGCCCATGCGTTACCTTCAACAACCACGAAGGATCAACCAAGGCTTACAAGTACGCCAAAGAAATGGAAACTCCATTGCATGAACTCGGCTACATTCCATTCTTCGAACAAATCAGCGTTGACTACGAACCTGGCACTATGCAAGAAGTAGAGATGCACGATGGATCGAAGATCAGATTGAAAAAGACCGAACGCAACTATGATCCGACTAATCAAACCCAAGCGATTATGACGATCAAAGAAGCTCATGATAAAAAAGAGTTTCTCACTGGCCTACTCTATGTCAATGAAAACGTAGAAGACTTCACCACCATGATGAATGTTGGCGAGGCTCCTCTTGCAACATTGCCACAAGAGGTCATTAGACCAGCGAAGAGCGTTCTCGATGAGATCATGGCTGGATTGAAATAAGCCAGTCACTAAACTCGAAGAAATTGAAAGAGGTCGCTAGTGATAGCGGCCTCTTTTGCTTGGAAATTGGCTGAACACTGAACCACACATTCAATCTTTGCGAGTTTAGGGTAAACCCCAGTTGATTCCCTTGACATCCACGCTATCCTGTAACCTCACTGGCAGGAGAAGCACAATGAAAACATTTACTATTTTGGCTGTTTTATCTCTTCTAAGTTGCGCCAATCCGGCCAGTGCTCAGCAATCAGTGACTTTGAGAAAAGACCAACTACAAAAAGTGGGATGGTTCAAAGCTCCGCTCAATATTCAGATTGTCGACGAGCGGCCGCGAGTAAACGACACTCGCGCAGGCGACGAAGCACCGCAAAACTTTGTTATCCCCATTGGCCCGATTCCCAGCTCATCCGCTGGTGGCATCCAATCGGTAAAAATGGTGTCAAATCGTCTAGCACCTTCTGGTTTCCAGACAAATATCACTGCTAGTAAAAATATACGACCCTTGAATCAAGTCAAAATGGGTGGTCTTACACCGATAGCAACTCCGGCGCGTCCAATCGGATCAATCAAACCTATTGCCAAAAATATTTTTAGTGCGCCAGCTCTGGCCACGAACAAGAGTAACCCCGTGGCGGCCACCTATAGCCCGAGCAAATCAAGCTTGGGCTACGACTCAAGCCAATTTGGCTCTCAGAGCGGTTTTTCCAAAGATGTATTAGCCCGACTGCGGCACGGTAACTAAACATAAATTGCCTTTACACCTGAGCCAACGGCAACTGCAACCATAGCACCAGGCCTTGATCTTCATCACTGGCACCACACTGACCAGCGAAGCTAAGTAGCAACGCTTTTGCCAGGGGCAGAGCTAATCCCAAATTTAGCGACCCAGCCTGAAATGGCTCAAAGAGCGACTCTATTTGCTGTTCAGATATCTGCACACCTGAAATATGCAAAGCAATTCGAGCTACATTATGGGCTCTATCAATATTTTCAGCGACTACGCTGACATTGATTGTACTTCTGGGGCTCAGCCGAATAGCACTGACAAAGACCTTCGACAGTGCCTGTTTCAAACGATCGCCATCGCCTAGCACCATCATGAGGGTCTGACAGCCTTCAAAGAGAACACTGACTCCTGATTCTTCGGCTAACTCAGAGCAAGACTCAATGGCGCTGTCGAGCAAGTCTTCAAGGTTTGCATTGGCCGAACGCATCTCTAGCTGGCCGGCCTTGAGCTTTTCTAAATCAAGCAAGTCGTTAATTAGAGTAATTAGCTCTTCTACTTGTTTCTCAGCCACGGTTGTTTCTGCCACAACCGCCGAGCTAAATTGACCATAGATTCCCAGAGGCAGCATGTGCAAAAAACCAGACACTGAAGTCAGCGGAGTGCGCAAGTCATGGCTGACCATAGCAACAAAAGACTCTTTCATTTTTTCAATTTCGTGCTTTTCGCTGATATCTATCACTGTACCAAGCTGCCGCGACATGCTGTCATAAGAAACATCACTGACAGAAAACTCAACAGGCAATTTTGAGCCATTCTTCTTCTGAGCCAAAAGCTCGATAGTGCCATCAATCATTGCCGTATCGGTGAGGGGCTCAGGCCTTACTCCGGCGGTTATGAATGAGCTGCCTAAGCTAGTTCCCTTTAGTTCACCAGTTTTATAATCAAGCATACGCTCCAGGGCTGGATTAGCATATTCAATCTTGGCAGATTCAACTTGAGCAGATTCAGCCACCACCACCAGACCAATGGGCATCTGCTCAATGATATTTTGAATCTGATCGGTACTGGCTCGAAGCAGTTTCTCTTGACCCTGAAGAGAATGCGACATCTCATGAAAAGCCTCATCAATTGAAGCAATCTCATCCTCTCCAGCGATGGGCACTCGCAGACTCTTGCGCTGACGCAAGCGCTCGGCATTGTCTTGTACGATTTCTAGACGCGAAGTAATACTGCGCAAGAACCAACGCACAAGTAAAAATGCGACGACAACATTCAAGACCATCCCGCCGCCCAGCAGCCAGCTGGTGCGCTCTCGCTGTAACTTAATAGCAACCGGGCTGGCACTTTCAATTTGCTTTTCAGCATTGAGAAACTCAACTAAATCACCAGACAAAGTGAGCAGCTCCAAGCGCATCTTAGTCTTGAGCTTTAGACCAAACTGTGCCACTGCTAGTTCGCTATCGGTTTCGCTGAGCTGCCTCATTTGCGCAAACATTTTCAAGTTGGCAGTAAGGTTATTTTCAATTTTCTCAAAGAGCTGATACTGCTTGCTACCGCTCTTCAACTGTTCCTTAATCCAATGACTATTGCGCAATAGGGCAGAGCATTTTGCCTGATACACGCCCCGGGCATCTTGATCCTTCTTCAAAGAATACTTGGCGAGGTTATCACCAGCATCATAAAAGTCCTGCAGCAGGGTGCCAGCTGTTGCGACAATCTCTTTAGCATTTTGCTGTCTGACTGACTCTCGTTCAGCTGCTACTAAGAGCGCAGCATGACAGCCAACGAAAAGAAGCTCAAAGACAAGCAATAGGGCTATGACCAAAAAGCCTTTGGCGCGAAGACTAAGAGAAGAAATCATCTTGCCTCCCCAGTCAATCGCGGTAACTTCAGCCAAAACACGCTGCCTTTGCCCAGTTCGCTATTAACTCCTATCTGCCCCTGGTGGGCTTCGACAATTGCTTTGCAAATTGCTAAGCCGAGGCCAGTGCCGCCTTTGGCCTGGCCATCGGCGATTTCGACCTGGCGATAGGCTTCAAAAATTGACTCTAGATGCGACTGGGGAATTCCCCGACCATGATCGATTACGCCGATTTCTACATAACCAGGAGATTGTCTAGTGGCAATAGTCACAACCGAACCTGGCGGAGAAAACTTGATGGCATTCGAGAGTAAGTTAACCAGTACCTGCACAAGACGATTGGCATCAACTAAAAGTTCTATTTGGCATGGTTCAACTTGCAGCTCTACCTGGTGCTTTTGAGCGAACATGTTTACTGCACTTACTGACCGCTCAAAAATGATACTAAGACTGGCCAGGGCTGGCTCAATTTCAATCTTGCCTGTATCAAGGGTGTCAAGATCGAAGAGATCGTTTAGCAATACAATCAAGCGTTCGATGTTCTGCTGCATCTGTTTTGTCGAATTTGCTGCCTTCGAAGAAACTGCCGCAGCCACTGGCCCAAGTTTAGTGAGGAATACCCCAACTTTAGTCAATGGTTCCTTGAGTTCAGAGTGCACCATTGAGACAAAGTTTTGACGCATTTTCTTAATAGCATGCTTTTCGCTGGCATCAATAATCATGGCTAGAGTTTTGGGCTCTCCATCAATCTCCACAGCTGCCATCATGAAATCAACAGGAAATGGCTCACCATCGCGACGGAGGGCCGTAAATTCCAGGGCATGACCAACCTTACTATCAGCACGGTCAGCAGTTACAGAATCTGGTATGTCTTGACCCGGGGCAAAAAGCTTCGAAATACGTTTGCCTAGA
>CALRJJ020000394.1:0-5460 GCA_943367505.1 Flavobacterium psychrophilum
TATCAGTCTTCACCGTGGATGAACTGGTGACCAAGCGCGAACTGGTTCGTCAGAAGGTTGAAGACCAAGTTCGTGTATTCGTTTCAGACTCTTTGGATAAACGCAATTTAGCCGACTACGTGCAAGTGACATCTGTTGCCATCACAGATTTTAGCTTCTCTCCACAATTCGCGGCAGCAATTGAAGCAAAATCGAAAGCTGATCAAGAACGTCAACAAGCCCTCATCGAGAAGCAGAAATTGTTGACCCAAGCCGAGGCCGAAGGCAACAAGCTCAAAACCCTTGCTGATGCTAAAGCCTATCAACTCAAAGTGGAGAGCACAGCCGAAGCTGACGCTGTTCTGCGAGTTATTACAGTCTTGAGTTCTAACACTAACTACGCAGACTACCTGCGTGCCAAAGCAATGCAAGATCGTTGGGATGGCAAATTGCCTACGGTCACTGGCGGCTCAAGCCTCGGTGTCTACGATCCACTAGGTGGCGCAGCTGCTGCCGACGCTAAGAAGAAAACTCAATAAATTACCAGCGAAGGCTGCCATTTAGACAAACTATAGATGCAGCCTTCGCTCCACCACAATAAACAGGAAGGAGGTCTTATGTCGACCTTTCTAATTTATCTGATGCTAATTGCTATCTCAGCGGTGGCAAAAATCGAAGAGCTTGTCTCACCCGGTCTACTTATGGCCGAGAAGGTCTGGCTAATCAACTACCGCTTCGACAGCCAGAACCAATGGTTCTGCCGCCTTTGTCGCAAAATTCCGACATCGTGCCCAGCCGAACGAATTGGTTTGCCGCCAATGTGCAAGCTCAATCCCTTGTATGACCAAATGATGATCCTCCAGCTAAAAGCTTCAGACATCGAGCATCAAGACACGTGGATTGAGATGGCAAAAGCAGAACTCTAGAACAACACAATGTATCGCTTCGGAATATGCCTCACCACGGCTAATAAGAGGTAAGAGCAGCAATTCACTATCAAGGAAACAAACTTAGCGGTGCAATCAATGGAAATCAAAAAGCTAGAGGAACTCTTACAAGAAGCCAGAGACGCCAAACGCGTTATAGAGGATGGCGTCAGGCCAGCTATTTCGAGTTACAGAAATGAAGGCTGGAACGAGAAAACAAAACGCGACCTGATAGAAGTTTCTGCAGCAACCAACAGCGAGACCTTACGCAGGATTATCTATTCACTCTGGACTCTCAATAACGGTGCCAAATTCAAGACGCAGCTGGCCTGGATACAAGAGTTTACCGAGAGACTAAGCCAAACTGCTGAAACTCTCCTAGCTTCTGAAGAACTGTGTCAGTCGGAGCAATTCAAAATAGCAACGCAGTTCGAGCAAGAACTCATTGCACTCAACAAAGACCTAGACCGACGCTTCGGAGCGACTGAGCCATGGCGCTTTTCCTTTGCAAATCTATTTGTTGGCGCCTACTGTGGACTTGCATACGGACTAACGCTCGCTCTCTTGATTGGTATCATGGTCAGTTCTTTACTGCCAGGAACATTGACAAAACAACAAAGTGTCAGCGGAGCTTTTGCTCTTATCTTCGGCTTCACAGCGTGCGGTGCTGGTCTCAGCACCGTTAAGCCCGAGCTATTTTAGTAAGTCTATCGGTGCGGCATTAGTTTCGGCTTTTTCGATGAACTTAGTAGTTATTCCAAATCACATACAGCGCTCAAAAAACACTCAGAGCTAAAATATGATGCTTTATCTTAGAATTGCCCAGTATACAGCTGCAGCATTACTAGTCGGTTTGGTGCTGCCAGCGGTTGGACTAGTAACATTTCCGCATGTTGCAGTTGGCCTTATTTTAGGCTTCGTATTCGGTGTCGCACAAATCGCCTTTACCGAAAAGGCGCAGCAAAACATCCACCGCACTTCGACCAGAATGGATTTGATCGCAGGACTCCTATGGGTGTTCTTCGCTCTAGGCTTTGTGATTAATGTTTTGAGCGACATCTTTCCAGGGTTGTTAGTGCTAAGTAGCAATTACACTGGCGACACCTCTGGTCTCATCACAGCCTGGTTGATTGCACTTGTGCAGCTTCTGGTATCCAAGCTCTCCATTAAAACGCAATCAAATGATTGCTAAATCCAGTTCACTTTCGTGACTATCACAAAAAGAACGAAACAAGACACATTCCGAAACCTTAATCACTAGAAAAAAATGGAAAACGAACAGCAACTAAAGCTTCTACGTGACGCTGTATCAGTTCATCGAGCGACAGCTTCACTACTGCCAGCAATTGAACTACTCAAAGAAGGCAAGAATCGAGCGGGCCGCTACCAGCTTGAAAAATTTATGTCAGTTCACACTGCAAATCCCTCGGCAACATCATCTGGTCATTCCTCAGCCTGTCAAACGGTGAAGACCTAGCCACAAAAGTCGGCTGGCTTGAGGATGCAATCACGAAACTGAGCCAACAAGCTGACCTCCTTCTGGCAGCTGTTGACGCTAATCCATCAGCCCAAATCGAAGCGGCTGAGAGATTTGAGCAAGTGCTCACTTCGCTCAACAGCCAAAATAACGCCCGCTATGGGAGAGAAACAAAAGATTCGGGGCCAGCGGAACATTAGTTCGTTAAAGCCATTCTCGACCAAGCTCGCAGGCAGGAGTCAGAGAACACTAAACCGGCTCTCTACCTACCGGAAAGTAAGAAATTCTGCTTACCTTTGATCTTTACAAAAACTAGATAATCGGAGTTAAAATGCTGCACGTCTTAATATCGATGTTTCTCTGGGCAACCTTAGAAACCGTTGTCTTGACCGCCGTCGCCTCGGCCGCCGCGGGCAAAGCCTCAGGCGTCAAGAAATGCGCGCTAGGTTGGGCGATTCCCACCAGTCTCGTCTACAACTTCCTAATCTTCTATTTCGTTCAACCATCACAAGAAGGCTTCTTGTTTGGCCAAGGCTGGTCAATCTTCGCCGCAGCTTTCTATTTGGGCTTAGCCGGCAGACTTGCACTTACTTCAGACAGCGACAGAGAGTCTAGCCCTGGTGCAGCCCTAATGGCTGTCGCTACAGCAATTGTGGCACTTGAAGTAGTACTGTGGACAGGAAGCACTCTTGCTGTAACAGTTGGCGCTGGCAACGCTCAAAATTACGCTTCATTGGCCAACATCGAGATAGCAAGCCCTGAAGACCGACTGCCAGAAACAGACACCAAAAATATCGTATTGGTGACCGAAGATATTGCTCAATACCTCGGGCAACAAGCACTCAATAGTGCGGGCAACAACTTGGGATCACTATTCCAGATTCGCCAAAGCGAATTGGTTTTACAGTCGATACAGAAACGTCTGTATTACGCAGCACCATTGGAATACGCGAACCCCTTTAGTCAATTCGGTTTTTTCTCTAAAAAAATCGAAGCGAGCCCTGGCTACGTCTTGATAGACGCGGAAAATCCTAATGCCGAGGCCAAAATTGTCACCAGCTCGCCCCTGCGATATCTTCCTGGTGCGTACTTTCAGCAGAATCTAGCACGCCTTATCTATCAGCATGGCTACACAATGATCGACAAGGCGACATTCGAGGTAGATGACGATTTCCACCCACATTTCACAGCTGCCGTTTTAACACCAAAATTCGGTGGGGTTGACGGCACTGTGGTGAAAAAGATCGTGGTAGTCAATGCGGAAACTGGTGACATTACTGAATATGAACCAGGCGCGGCACCAGCTTGGCTAGATCGGGTCTTCTCAAAGGGATTGGTAAGCCAGATTGTCTACCAATGGGGTCTATGGTCAGCTCCAGAAAGCCGCGCCGAATGGCCAAACTTTGCGGGTGAATACCAGATGACCCCTGAAGACCCAGAAATCGTGTACAACAATTCAGACACTCCTGTTTGGCTTGTACCTATGCGCTCGCACCAGTCTTCAAACGCAAGCTCAACTGGCATTATTTTGTTTGACACGAGCAATAATCACGGAGTAATGTATCCCGGCCTCAGCGGCCTGGGCGTAGGTGAGAATGTCACTCATACGTTCCAAAATGCGGCCAGTAATATTCGGTCGTACCCAATTGATGCGGTGCAACTCTATTCTATTAACGGTGTACCAACCTGGGTAGGTGTCTACACCCAAGCTCAAGGCACTCACGGTGAATCATTTGCAGCCGTGGGCTTGGTTGACGCGCGCCATCTCAATGGTGCCAACGTCATCATGGCAGCCGACATGAATTCTGCACTATCGCGCTATGCTAGCTACCTCGCTAGTGGTGGCGGTCTAACAGCCGACGAAATCGCCAGCATGGCAAAACTTGAGAAAACTGTTGGTCAGATAAACCGCATTGGCCTGTCTGTAGAATCTGGTGAATCTTACTACCACATTCTTGTGGTAGGGCAAAACCAACCATTCACAGCCACGCTCAAAGTAAGCCGCCTACTGCCACTGATGCAAGTTGGTGACAATGTACAGATTGAATATCTGGGCAGCAATAGCGACCGGGCAGTGACCAGCATCATTGATAAAGAGCTAGAAGCGCTAACTCAAAGTGCTGAGGTAGAAAAAGAATAGTCAGATTCGATTTTGATAATCAATGGGCTTGCGCTGTGCGTGAGCCCTTTCCCTGCGACACCAAAGTGTAAAAACTGATGAAAATCAAAGCTAATTCCGACAAGTCTGACTCTGGATTTACCCTGATCGAGCTGCTGGTGATAATCATCATCATAGGGGTAGCCTTATCGCTATTCCTGCCGCATGCCTATCATCGCCTGTGCACGAACAGCCAATTCCAACGCCAAGGTCGTTGCAGCAGTATTGTACCGCCAGCATCTAGAGCTATCGCAGCGCAATTCTCAACTCAGCAAAGTACATAGGAGACTGCGTAATGATCAAATTGAACCGTACAAGCAGCACTCTGCTTGTTATCTGCCTCTTCCTCACGCCAGTGGCAGCTCTTGCTGTAGAACATATAACTGTTCGGGTTCCGGTCGACCCTATCACTGGAAAAACTATTGAACAGTCAAACATCGCCAACAGGCTAGGGCAAGACACCAAACCTGGTGCCATCCTTCACCTTTACGTGATTAGCCCGGAATCTGGACAAGCCCTAATCTACTCTACGGTGAGAGGTAAGGTTACCTCATCGGGCAAGCGCCTCACTCCGCGCTCTACCATTGAGAAGTACGAGACTGGAAGCGGAAAAGACAAGAAAACCGTCTATGAAGGACAGCGAGTGATCATTCAGAGTGGTCAATACCTTACCACCGAAATTCTGCAAGACGATGGCACCTACGGAAATTCGGTGCCCTACTTCTACTGGTTTGATGCAAACGGCCGCTATCACCAACACTTCTTCACGGAAGGTCAGGTGATACAAATATCGGAGCAACCACTTTCAGAGACCTCAGTGGTGCTGAACGTTAGTCAATAGATATGACGACACGCAATTCGCGCTAAAGCCAACCAATAATCTAAGGAATCTCTTGTATGAATCGCCCAAAATATTTGCT
>CALRJJ020000395.1:0-5456 GCA_943367505.1 Flavobacterium psychrophilum
GTGAATCGTTGTCTTCGTTCAGTTTCGCTCTTTCCATCTGGCACTGGTGACGCTGCCATGCAGGCCGCCGGCAAAGCTACACTTAGAGCCAGCGCACAAATAATGATTTTGTCTATGTGGTGTCTTTTCATTTTTATCGTCGTACAAATTCAATCACTTTTTTCTGACGATTAATTGTGTATTCGAATCCTTCCCAGAATGGTGCGCCCAGTAGTGGTGGTTCGTCATCGTCCAACAGTTCCTTTACATTTACTATCAAATTAGCTTTGTCGATGGGCCCCAGTCTTGCCCTGAGGATGTGAAACTGTTTACACCTTCCCTCCCCGGTGACACCAGTAGTGACTATGGACTTCGCGTCGTCTGGAATGGTAATTCCGTATTTCTTTGCCTGGGCAGCATCATTAAAAGATATCCCCGCTGAGGTGTTGCCCGTATCAAAAATGCAGCGGCCCATTTTGCCATTGATCTCTACGTCTACAAAAATACGATTGCCACTTTCTTGATAGACATATGGCACTTCGTACGCACTACGATTAGTGCCTTTACTTACACCCCGCTGCCTGAAGTGAATGCTCTTGGCACTGGTATCTACAGTGCATTCAAATAAACCGGCGTAAGATTGCCCCAATAGTGGTTCAACCTGGTTGTTTTCCAGCACCTCCATTTGAACGAGCTTTTCTACTCCGCCCACTTTCACTCTGGTCGGAACCATCCAGTAAGGTGTTTTTTCATTAGACGACGATCCGCCTGTGGTACCATCAGCTTTTCCCCGTGGTGCTTCGAGGCCGATTTCAGCCATCTGGTTTTTGCCTATCGTCACTGATGGTGCACCGGTATCAAAAGCCATTTTAATTCTGTGACCGTTTAGTTCCACATCAACCCAGATGTTATCTTTATCGACAGTGCATGGTACGTTCCATTCGGTAGGGATGCTGCGATCAATTGTATATTGCGTCTGGTCGGCGGGGCTAGAAGCTTCTGGCGCACGGCCTGAAGCCGGGGGCGTAGCAAAATTAGGATCGATTTGCCTCAAAATACTTTTGGCGTATCCACCGAGTTGATGGTTCGGTGCCAGCGTTGCTACTTGCCGATAAAATATTTTGGCCTTGCCCATATTGCCAAGAGCCTGGCAGGCGAGAGCTTCATAGTACAGGGCATAAACATCTTGCGGATAAACCGTTAAATGCTGGTCAAAAAGGAGCACCGCTTCTCTATAATTTTTAGCGTTATAAAGTTTAATAGCCTGGTCGCGTTTATTTGGCGCTGGTGACGCTGCCATGCAGGCCGCAGGCAAAGCCAAAGCTAGAGCCAATACGCATATAGAATTTTTAAGTGGATGATGTTTATTCATTATTTATCGCCGTACAAATTCAATCACTTTTTTCTGGTGATTGATCGTATATTCATATGCTTGCCAGAATGTGGCCAATAACTTTACTTTCTGCCCCTTGGCAGGTTTTTGTCCACCCTGCCCAGGGATGATACCATTAGCAGTGCAAACGCCGGATATGTTCAAGTGGAGGGTGTTCAAAGGCCTTTCCAAGAAGAAAATGGCAGGATTTCGCATGAATCGTTGCCATAGGTCAAACCGCCAAAACGTGTTAGTGAAGGCAAGCTCCTGCCGAATGTATCCGTGTACTGGCTAGAGCTTTGCCGGGCACAAGGTTCAATCCAAATTCATCGGTTAGAGTGTCTCACTTATCGTAGACACAGAGGGGAATGGAGAACAGAGTTTCATTTCTTCAGCAGGTTTTTCATGCTCTTCAGCCAATAGTTGATCAACGATCCTGAGCCGCCACATGCATTCTAGAAGCCTCTAGCAGAATAGCTGTTAGACGATTCAATGCCTTTCGTATCCACTGCTTCAAAGGCAGCTCCACGAACTCGCCTGAACTCATTAAGCATGTCGTTGTTCCAGCGCTCATCTGGAGTACCGCTCAGAAACCAGTTACTGCCGTTGTCGGCAAGTATCATTCCATATTTCTTGAGTGTTCGAAGGATTACCTGGTTCTCTGGACTATAGTTTTCAATTGAAAAGTCTTTCCTGAGCCGAAAACGTTGTCCCATTGGCGATAGGTCAGAACTCGTCTTATCTGAAGCGGCGTGGGTGGCCGGCCAAACATAAACATTACGAGTATTTTGAACCGTAAACCTGACTGCGTGGCCCAGGTCGCCGCTTGTTTTGACCGCGTCCATAAGCTCATCATATTGCACCAACCCCGGTGCAATAGGAAGCCCCGCAGCGTCCGCAGATGTCCACCCGACAGGTCGAGTGTCGTTCTTAGTCAAATCGAAAATGGCGCCGGAACCAGCTTCGAAAGTTTTCCCAGTGGGTCTGACGTCGAACATCTCATATAGCATTTTCTTGGCGGGATCGAGAACGATTACATGTCGATCGCTTCCACCTTCGATTCTTAAATTTGTCGGTATCGGATATGGTCCTTTGTCACTCTCATCGGCATAATCGAATTGTGGCTGAACCAAATTTACCGTTGACCGTCCATCAAGCACTGTGATAGGAATACCAATGGAAGAGCCGTCATAGGTGCCGGAACCAAAATCAAGATGCATGCCTTTATCTGCCCCGATGGAGCGAATGTAATTGGCAGAATGAGAATCTACAGGCAGGCGATCGATTGGAACCTTCCAGACATTATTGCTAGGCATTAGTGATGCCACCGACGATCTGGTTTGTGAGCTGTCCGGCGGTAGCGAAGAAGACGGTGCGCAGGCTGTGAATAGCGACAAGATGACTGCTAAACAAAGCGACACCTGAATTACATGCGAACGTGCGCAATCGTTGATATTCAAAATTTTCACTTGGGTGGTGGGTTCTTAAAACTGTAATCCAAAAGCTGCGACTCCGAATCCATCGTCGCTGATGTTGCCGCTGACTTGACCAAGCCGATGTGGTTTGCATACCAATAGCTCATGTTCATTGGCTGCCCGCCCTGGGTTCCGGTGACAGTCACCTTCATTGCCTGAAACTTTCCTGCGGGCGTAATTACTTCTTCCGGTCCAGAAACCGTAGACATGTTATCGATCTCGATGCCCATGTTTCCTTTACCCTTCCAGGGCCAGGTCTCATCTTTCGTGGGTGGGTTCGTCAAGAGTACACGTTCAGGAGAGAACTGAACTTTCATTGTTTCGTCGTCACCGTATTGCTCTTTGTGCCAGACAACCTTTCCCTTCGCCTTCATATACCATTCGCGGATAGGTTTCATAGCAGGGCTAGTGGTATTGAGCTGCCATAGGATTGTTTCATCGGGCTGTTTCTCAGCGTTAATCACTTGAATTTTGAAATCTTCAGGTTTCTTGTCTATGGGCTTGCCGTTCAAGTTGCATTTAGCATACGTGTATTTCCACCACCATTCAATCGGCTTACCTTCTGAATCTTTGATGCGCAGTGGGAAGTAATCTGGCGGCGGCGGTACTATCTTTTTGAGAACGGGTTTATTCGCTGCATCGGCACTTACTATCGTTGTTACGGATAATGCTATTACAGAAATTAGGATTTGTTTGATCATAATTTTGCCACCTGACGTCGCCCCCATTTGTTGAGCCAGTCATTAAGAGACAGCTGCCAGTTTTACGTTCCCAATTGATCTAAGTTTCTCTCCTTGATTTTGAATTCTTGGTTCTGCTTGTTGTCTAAATTGTTCTGGTGTCAGATTGCCTAGCGAGCTGTGTGGGCGGTTTTCGTTGTAGTCAACCTTTCATGCAGCAATTATTTCGTTTGCATCAGCCAGGCTTGTAAACCAGTATTGATTGAGGCACTCATCGCGGAATCTACCGTTGAATGACTCAACGAAGGCGTTCTGGATGGGTTGGCGCGTGTTCAGAAGTTCTTGATTTACTACTTTAGCCATGCTAACTCGCCGTCAATTTGATAGGAACGTCACTAAATTCTTGGTGGACAAGCAAGGTAAAGTGCTGAGGCGCTGCGGCTCTATGGCAAGCCCTGAGAGCCTATCGGCTGATATTGAAGCCGCACTTAAGTAGCTCTCAAGCCGCTCCCGAGCTAGTCGTCTGAAGAAGGACGCCTGCGTTGCTGCTTTTTCATTGAATTTTGCGATTTTGTTTCGACCCGTCTGATCTTAGAGCCGAGAGTTGGTTTAGTTGCTTTTCGTACCACGGGTCTGTGGGCTACAGAGAGCAGCATTTCAGTTACTTTGGCGAGGCAATCATCGATGTTGCCAATTTGATCGCGATAGCGCTGTGAAGTTAAGACCAGGTCGCCTTCTAGGGTTAGGCGGCTGGCGTACTTGCTAACAAAGCGCGCCCTTACTTCATCGCTAATGCTAGGGCTGGTGCTAATTGCCCAACGCATAACTGCCTTGCTGTTCACTTTATTGACGTTTTGGCCGCCGGGGCCGCCGCTGCGCGCAAATGTGAACGAAAATTCGCTCAGTGGAATCTGAATTTTGTCTGTGACTGAAAGCATAGTTAGATTTGTATACCACAGCTATAGGCCGACATGCAAAAGCGCAGAGAATTTTGAACCTCTCTGCGCTTTATAAATTGTGGCTATGCCTAGTCTCCAGTCTTACTGGTTCAACTTTAGGCCGCCGCGAGGGTGCCGTGGTTGTCGCAGTGGGTTTCGCAAGGGCTGTGCAGGTGTCCGTTTACGAGATAGTCGACATGGTCACCATGGGGAACTGCAGCATGTCCGCAGTCGGCGCCATGTTTGTGGCTTGAGTCATGACCATCGCACTTATGCTCAGGTGTGCAGGCAACAGGGTTAGCTGCTGACTCAGAGAGTTTGCACTCATCTACGTGATCGCTATGTACGTGATGAAGGTGGCCGTCATGAACATAATCAACGTGATCGTCGTGTTTGACGGCGACATGACCACAGTTGCTACCGTGTTTGTGGTCGTGGCTATTGTGTGTTTCGCAAGACATGATACAGCTCCAAATACGAACTAGTAAAAGTTCTTATGGGTAATGAAACGAATAAATCCATCGGCTAACTTGAGTCGACTGTTATCGTTTTAACGTCTTGCTATCGCTATGTCAACCGTTGAATTTGTGGTGGCGGCAATGGTGCATCCCGGAGTTGCGAAATAGTCCGGGTTTCCGGTGCTATCAAGCTTTTCAAATAAATTTGAAGGGTATGAAAATCGTTTCCATTGCCGCTAGTTTTCTTGCAAATTCGGAAATGAAAATGGTTTCAATTGTCGACAATCTGGCTGGTTTCGGTTGATTTCGGCTGATTGATATGGATTAGTGGTGATGACCCCGCCCGTGGTGCCACTTTCTGCCCCAGCCGTTGTTCCGGTTCTTATTCCAGCCGTTATTGCAGCGATTGTTGCGCCAGGCATTATTGACATTGCCATAATGCTGATTGTTGTATCCGCCTCTCTGGTTCATATAATTTTGCATCGCTTGGAAATTCAAACGTCTTTCGAAATCGTTGGCATTGGCAGGCGCAGCGGCGAAAGTACAGCCGATTA
>CALRJJ020000396.1:0-5435 GCA_943367505.1 Flavobacterium psychrophilum
TTCGCTACCAGCTCAGGCCGTTTTTTTACCAGGTCCTCAGGCGAGTAGGTTGGCGTTTCCGCTTGAGCTGAGGTCTGAATCAAAGGGTCAAGAATCTTTTGCTTCAAGGCCTCGAAGTTGCCAATCTCCTTAAGCAGGGCGCCCGAGTACTCCGGGTGGACAAAGAGCTCGACACTCCAGTCGGCTGACAGTACTTGTTGGGTATTATCCCGTGGCTGTGAAGTGTGATTCTCTGCACTAGTGCGAGAAGGATAGAGTTGAACTGACTCCACTAGGGGCCATTTGAAGTGCAGGCCGGGTTCGTAGCGCTTCTCGACTTTCATGCTGCCCATGAAGTTTAAGAAGGCAGAATTACCCGCCGGTACAGCGAAGGTAAACATGTGGAAGAGTAGGCCGAAGACGAATGTGCCAGTCAGTACTGATAGGCTTACATTGTGGTTCCCTAGGGTGGTCTTTACGTTGAACTCATCATATTGATCAGTCATGGTTTGGTCCTGTTGGTTTGTTTGTTTGAATGCGCCTCTGCCCAGGGCGAAAACCAGGCAGAGGAGTTTTGTGGTCGCTCTTAGTTACTGCTTGAGCCGTTTATGCCAGCAAAGATGTCGAGATCGCGCTTGTCGTGTTCAGCTCGCACTTCGATACTGCGCTTCTCTTTTGCGGCAATTGCAGCTTGGCTATGTGCTTCTTCAAGGGCTGCTTGGCCTCTTGCTAGAACTTCAATTGCCTTAGTTAGCTGCGTGTCTTCGCCGATAAATGGATTATCAATGAAGGCATCAGACAGCTGTACTTCATAGTCAGGGATAATACCGGCACCAAGAGCGGCACCGCCTGGTAAGAAGCGGAAGGTTGTGATTTTTACAGCTGAGCCAAAGTCGATAGGCTTAAAGGCTTGTCCTACTTCTTTGCCAAAGCTAGGGGTACCAACCACTGTTGCCAGCCCATTAACTTGCAGCATACCGGCCAGTATTTCGGAGGCGCTAGCGCTCATGCCGTTAACTAAAACAACAATGGGCACATCAGGTAGTACGCGAAAGACGCGAGGTGTGCTGCGGCTCTTCACGACGTTGCCATTTTCTAGCATCTCTTCTACGTAATGGTCTGCTTCTAGCCTTTGCCGTACCTCTATGCTGCGATCGCCGTCCCGTTGTTGAATGGTGATAGTGGTGCCTTTAGACATGAGCGTTTGACCCATATCTAAGGCTTCGTTCATCACTCCACCGCCATTGTTTCTGAAGTCAATCACTAGCCCTTTGAGCGCGCAGTCTCTATTGGGGTCGTAAGCTTTGATTACTTCTAGCAGTTGCTTAGTATCGTAAGGCAGTGTTTTTCCGGTACAGGCTAAGTACAGCGCATCACTGAATTCACCAGCTACGGCATGGGTGAAGTTCATCACTTTGACCTGAAGAAAGTCATTGTCCAGTAGTTTGGTGCTGACTTGAGGAAAGTGCACAGCTTGGCGGGTTATAGTAATTTTTGTGTCAGTAAAAGAACCATCAATAGGTCGTTTCACCGAGAGAACTACCTGCGAGCCTTCTTCACCGCTACCTTTGATGTCGTCAACTACTTCATTCAAGGTTCTGCCTATGGTAGTTTTGCCATCCACCGCTACAATCTGATCTCCACCCAGTAGGCCTGCTTTCTCTGCCGGCGTGTTGGCTGCAGGAGCAGGGTAGACCACAATGGGAGTGCTTTCACTGATCAGGTTTAAGCTTTTCAAGGCTTCTGCTGTTGGCTTTTCTCCCAGTGCTTTTAAGGCGCTCTTCATACCCATGCGCATCATTGGTGCGCCGATACCGACCAGATTGCCTTGGGTTGATTGAAATAGCGCACTGGCTTCTTTTGGTGGCAGAAAAGCCGTGTGCATTTCATGTAGGTCGTTAACCATTCTTTTAATGGCTATGTAAGTGTGCTCTTGATCATCAAGCATGGTGCCCTGATCGTAGCGGTGCTGCCATTTTTCAATGTAAGCAGTGCGCTTGGCTGGGTCCATTAAACTCAGGTCAGACTTGACCACAACACCAAAGACACAGTCGTAGAGAACTTTGCCGTTAAATGGTTCTTTATTTTCACTGTTGCAAGCGATCGGTATTTCGCTAGAGACAGCGACTGCTTGCGGCTGTGGCTCGGAGGATTGACTAGATGGCAGGATTATCCCCACCAGTGCAAGGGTAATCACGACTGACGCAAGGCCAGCTGCGAATACCGATTTTGAATACGACAGCTTCATAGGTAGCTCCTAAAAATGTTTGTGCCGATGGTGTGCATCAGGAAAGTGAGCATGGCTATGCGCCAGGGGCTCGTGACTGTGAACATGGGTATGCGCTTCGCCCGGGGGCATATCGCTGGTATGTAAATGAGCGTGATTGTGATGCTCGTCATGGCTGTGCTTATGGGCATGAGTTATAGCTTCGTGCCCATGGTAGTGACTGTGGCTTTCGCTCAGGTGCAACCACAGGCCCAATGCCATCAGTGCTGAGGCAGCAATGAACGATGGAGTGATCGGTTCATTGACTAGTACGATGGCAATCAGTGCACCGACGAATGGAGCTAGGGCGAAGTAAGCACCGGTGCGGGCTGTGCCCAGGTGGCGCAAAGCAAGCACGAATAACACCAGGCTTACACCGTAGCCAAGAAATCCCACCAGAAGAGCAACGCCTATGTAGATCGGCCCTGGAGCGGTCAGTGCTGCTTCTGTGAATTTTATTGCCAAAGAGACGTTTACCAAGCCAGCAAATAGTCCTTTGATACAGGCAATTTGAGCTGGGCTA
Source organism: Flavobacterium psychrophilum (assembly GCA_943367505.1). GTDB lineage: Bacteria > Cyanobacteriota > Vampirovibrionia > Obscuribacterales > Obscuribacteraceae. The sequence continues at coordinate 2,769 of CALRJJ020000396.1, forward strand.
GCGTTGGATACTTTTCTGGTCAAATTGTTGTCGATGGCCCAACCTAAGCAAGCTCCAGCTATTAGCAGCACGCCGCTGTAATTGGAACTGGTAGCGCTAGAATCTAGTTCTGCTCCTGATAATACGATTCCTCCAAAGACGATGGCTACCATGCCGAGAAAAATGCGCTTGTCGCAGTTCTCGTGAAAGGCAAACCAGGCTATCAGAGCCGTAAATACCCCTTCCAAATTGAGAAAGAGTGAGGCTGAAGAGGCACTGGTTGTTGATAATCCGAGCATTAGCATGGCGGGGGCAATGATGCCACCAAAAAGAATGGCACCACCTAGCCAGGCGAAGTCTGCCCTTTGCAGGGAGGCTTCGCCGTTGTTTGCTTGGCCGAACAGTCTCGTGGCTAGCAGGTAGACGCCCAGGCCAATGCTTGAGCCAAGATAGAAGAGGCCAGCTAAGAGCAGAGGTTGGATTTGAGTTTCAATCAGCAGACTCTTAGCAAAGGGGGTCGTAATGCCGAATAAGACAGCGGCAAGAAGAGCATAGACAACTCCTTTTGCTGGCATTTTTGTAGCAATGGCGTTCATGGCTGACCATCGCTTCAAAACAGCAGCGGCTCTTGGAGACCGTTGGTAATTGCTGTTATTTCGTGATTCGAGAGCTTGATGCAGACGTTCTCGCCAGGCAACTGGTCTGTGCTATTGACGCCGGCTATGCTCAGCAGTCTAATGATGCGGTGTTCTAGCTCTGACGGCTTTAGTTTTTTCCATTTGGTAGATTGGGTAGTTACATCACCGTGCTGCACTGTGACAATTATGCCCAGGTTGCCGCTCTGGCTTATTTCAATAGTAAAGTTTGATATTTTCGCTGGTATAAATTCAGACATAATGTTTTCCTGATTGACTTGTTGGAAGAATTGAGTTGACTTCGGGTCTAGTAGGGCTTGAAGTATTATTGCCAGGCTCAGTGGTTTTAAAGTGTTTCGGGACCGAATGAGTCTGGTAAAAGCTCCACTAGAGTGGTGCGAATCAGAAAACGAGCTTTATCTGCCAAGATGATTTTGGCATCACGACCGAATTCGCGTAGGATCTGCAGGCATTCGCCGTCGATAGGGTTGGCTGCTGTGATGTTGTCTACAGTCACAATTAGGGTCGGTTCGTGTATGAAACCAGCCAGTCGAGCGGCTGTCATAGCAGCGCTTTCGCAGCCGACTGAAGCACCATAGGCAGCGTTGTCGATGACAGCTCCTTTGAATGCCCGCTGCTTTCCATTGCTATTGGAAGCTACAAATACAGCGCCACGAGCATTGTTTGAATAAGGAACATGAGACTTGCTACGCTGGCTCAGGGCTACCTTGACCAACTGGCGCTCTGAGGCTGTTTGGGCTTCAGGCGCGATGGCCGGACTTCGGGCTGCTGGTAGTAGGTCGTCAACCAATGCTCTTTGCACATTGCCTTCATGGTCGGCGATACCGAGCATGATAGCTCCACGGCCGAATTGCATTAGCACCTGGCGACAAGCGCCACAGGGAGAGCCGCCCGGATGTTTGCTACAGTATAAGGCTACGGCAAGAATCTCCTTGTAGCCTTCCATAACTGCTGTAGTGACAGCATTGCGCTCGGCGCAGATAGTGGCCGGGAAGAAGTCATTTTCGACGTTGCAGCCATGGAAGGTGCGTACTTCGCCCTTGTTGTTGCAGGCCAGTATTGCACTGCCTACGGCAAAGTTCGACTGGAAGCAATGAGCGCGCTTTGAGGCCTTCATGGCTGTTCTTACTAGTGTGCGTTCGCTGCCCGAGAGATCGTCATATTTAATGGAGCGACCGAGAACATCATTCATTTGAAAACTCCTCGCGGAAAAGTGCCGCGATAGATGTATAAAAATTCTTGAAATTAGCCGTACCCTGAGGCTGTCAAGCGGAAAGGCAAAAAATGAGAACATCCTTGTTCTCGGCACTGTCACTTAAGCGATTACTTGTCTTCGCTTGAATCTTTTTCGGCTTGCGTGCGCTTGTAGTGGCGGTTGCCCATAAAGAAGCTGCCACCGAAAGCAATACCAGCCCAGAAGACAATTGTTATGCCGCCTTGAAGACCGAGCAGTGTGCCAGCAAATATGGAGGCCACAACAGCTCCGACAATGGCCCAAGTTTTGCTTTGTTTTGATAAGCTTGGACCTTTCGCGCCTAGCCAGTAGCCGATAGCAAAGGCCACGGCGATTACGATAGTGCCGACAGTTTGTACGTTTTGATGTGCGGCAATATAGCCTTCGCTGCCTTCGAACATCAGGTCGTTTGGAGATACTTCTTTGAAAATGGCCATTGTGTTTACCTATTGATTGTGATTGTTGTGTGTTTTCGTCGAAACGAAAGTTGGTATCAAGCGAAAGCTTCCCTGCCCTCGCTTGATGGTTTTTTGCGGTGCGCTAATTAAGCTCTGCGCACTGCAAGTCTTTCAAACCGAGGCCACAGCTTTTTCAGCTCTGCTTCTACCTGAGCGTCGCTTACATAGACTGGTTCGAATTTGTTCCACAACTCTAGCCATTCAGCTCGAGCAATGGTTTCTTTTTCTATCAGCACTTCAACTAGGGCATGCAAGAACGCTTCTCTTTCAAGCAGAGCACGAATAGCCATGCGACAGCCGGTAGCCAGTTTGCCCAAGATTTCTTGGTCGATCTGGTTGC
>CALRJJ020000397.1:0-5432 GCA_943367505.1 Flavobacterium psychrophilum
CAAACAAGAGCCGCGAAGGCGCCAAGTATTTCAAACAAAATAACTGCGCTAACTGCCACTCAATCGAAGGCAAAGGCGGTTGTTTGGCTCCGCCCCTAGACGGCATCGGCGGTCGCCGCAGCAAAGTATTTGTCGAATCTCGAATTACCAATGACGAAGCCGCTATGGCACGCTTTCTCAAGCTCTACCCCTATGCTGAATTGCTAGAGCATCCGCGCATATCACACACCCAAGCTAAAGATATTGCAGCCTATCTGCTCACCCTCAGCGATTTACCCGGCGGCGTTCAAATTACTGGTCACAAAGTGACGAAGAAAACTCCCTTCCACTCCACAGAAGATGCCGCTGATTGCCACAAAGATAGAGTGCCAAAAATCGCAGAAGGGCGCATGCTTCTCAACGATAGAAACTGCCTGGTCTGTCATTCGATACGAAATATGGGCGGCCACTTTGCGCCTCCTTTCGACGGCATCTCCAAGCGTCACGAACGCCACTTCGTTAGCGATCGCATTACAGCCGCCGAATTTTTCAATCAGAGTGGCGACAATGAATATAACGAACGTGGCACAGTTATGCCTCCCTCAGATCTCAACCCAGAGCAGGTAGAGAGCATCACCGACTATCTGATGTCGCTTCCTTAGAGGCGCCATTAGTGAAAGCTTTGTCGCAATTTAAAGCCCCAGAGCCTAATCTAGCGGTTATTGCTTTTTGCCAGTTTTTCATACCCATGTATTGTCGCTACATTGATCACTTTACCTGTCAATTTAGCGACAATAAGAACGCAGCAGCAGCCTTAAAAAATAAGCGCACCATTATTCTCCTCAACCACGCGGACCGACAAGATCCAAGTGTGGTTGTCTTTCTTGCGAAATATCTACAAGAGCAAGTTCACTGTATGGTGGCACGAGAAGTTTTTGACTGGTATCACGGCGTCCTTGGCTGGTTCTTTCAAAAATTTGGTTGCTATTCTGTCAACCGAGGCACTGGTGACACAACCTCAATCGCAACCACAAAAGCAATTCTCAAAGAAGGGAAGCACAAACTAATCGTTTTTCCTGAAGCTGAGATTACCGGTGACGACCATACGGTGCACAATATCAGCACAGCTTTGGTGCATATTCTCTTAGAGATTCAAGAAGAAATTGCGCCCGATCAAACCATTCTCACCGACTCAGAGCAAACACTCTGGGTGCTGCCAATCGGGATTAGCTACAGATTAGAAACAGCTCTAGAGCCAAGCGTGGAGAAAGCCCTGCTTGCAATAGAGCGGCAAGTAGGATTTAAACATGACGGCAGCGACATCGCTAGACGCATAGAAAATGCCACCACAACCGTTCTCAACAGCCTGGCTCAGCACTACAATTGCCCGGTATCTGAAGGCGACGCAGCCGAAAAAACAAGCAAACTGGCAAATCATATCTGCCAGAGAATTGCTAATTTTATTGGCTGCGAGATTACACATAAGACGCCGGAACAAGTTCTCTACAGCCTGCGCAACGCTGTGGATGAAAGGCTGACAATAGATAAATTTGAGGCCAATCATCAAAAGAAATTGAACAAACACACGCTTCAATTTCATGACGAATTTATCAGCGATCTAAACCGCGTTGAAAACCTCCTGATCTTCCATCGAGTTTTGCTACAGCCAGCCTCAACAATACAGCAATGTCGCATTGTTGATTTTCTCGAGACAGAAACAACAGGACACATTTCTAGCAAAGGCACCCAAGTAGCCTCTGTATTTTTCGGCGAGGCAATTGCAGTAAGTAGTTACTTGAAACACTATAGAGAGAACAAACACTCAGCTATTAGTGATCTAAAGGTCTCAATTCACGACCAATTGCAATTAGCCCTGGACAATTCTCAAAGAGCAAATGATTCTCTCCAATCGCGCTCACAGACGTGTCCTTGAGGATGCCTAGCAACAGACTCCTGCCCCTCGACTAATTGACAAATATCAAAAGCAACATCGGCAGCAGAATTAGGTCGTCCTAGTTTTCTAGCGTTACTGCGCATAGTCTTGAGGCGCTCCTCATCTTGCCAAAGCTGCTCAATTTTATATGCCAGCACAGGGAGATTATTGCAACGAATAGCTACCCCTTCTTCTACTAGGTGGTCAGCGTTGCGCTCTTCTTGTCCCGGAATAGGCTTGATGATTACAGCGACTAGGCCCTTAGCCAAAGCCTCTGATGAAGTAAGTCCCCCCGGCTTACCTATAATCAAATCGGAGGCCACCATGTACTCATCCATTTCAGAAGTAAAGCCAATGCTATGAATCACGTGACGACCATTTTGCTTATGAGAGAGTCTCTCCGAAGCAAAGCGAACTTTCTCTAAAAGGGGCGCATTGGCACCGCACGCAACCACGATACTGACTGGTTGATGAAGCTTCCCCAGTTGTTCAAGAATTTGCTCAACTGGACCCATACCGAGACCGCCAGCAGAAACAAATATCGTCGGCAGGTCAGGCGCGAGCTTGTGCTTGAGACGCATTGAACGCTGCTCTTTAACCTGGGCAAAAATTGGATCAATAGGAATACCAGAAGTGACTATACGGCTGCGTTCAAAGCCAAGCTCAACTAGATGCTCTTTGGTTTCATCGATAGCTACATAATATCGAGAATAGTGGTGGCACAACCAAACTGCGTGCAAATCAAAGTCAGTTATGACAATAGCATGATGGCAGGAAATCTCTTTGCGACAGAGCAACCACGACACCATATCAGCTGGCAGTGAATGCGTACAAACGATAGCATCAGGTTTGAACTCTTTGAGCAAGCGCGCCAGCTTAGCAATATTCAAACGCTCAAAAGCCATACCATAGTGCAGCTTGTCCCAATCTCTATCAGCATAGTCGTAAGCCATTCCCAGCAAATCTGGAGCATTAGCAACCAAATCGACATAGGTCTGTTGATAGACTTTGCGAAAAGCGGCATTGGCAAAAGTCAAAGAGTCTTCATGCCTGACAAAAACATCAGCATAATGTTGTTTAAAAGCAGCTTCTATTGCTTGAGCAGCGCGAACATGACCTGTACCAATCGAAGTTGATAAGATCAATACCCGCATCTATTTTCACTTGGCCTTTTCAGCAACAGCTCCTGCAGTGGCATGCTTCTTGCGGTGGTGCACAGTCGACACCACTTCGACAGAGCAAGGGGCGTGATTGACCACGGCGCGAGAGACACTTCCCAGCATATTATGGGGGCAGACATCTCTAGAGTGCACGCCAATCATAATTTTATCGGCAGACCACTCAACAGCTGCTGTAACTATTTCAGCCCATGGCGCGCCGTCACGCACTTCATAATGAACTGAAGCGCCGGCAATGGATTCTTCAAGCTTGTGACGCATGGCTTCGCAATGATGTCGCGCCGCAGCTTTGCGCTTGGCATAAATTTCAGCAGCGGTATGAGCATATTCAGAAATTGACAGGTCTGCGTAAGAAACACAGGAGGGCTCAAGTACAGTGAGAATTTTAAAGTTGGTATCGGCTGGCCATTTTCGACTAATTACTGAACGAATTAGCTCACTAGATGAAGGTGAGTCGTCAACTGCAATAATGATCTTCATCGCATAACCTCAAATGTACCGTACTAAAAATGGTTCTCAAGTAACCATCGCTGCTATTAATTTAGACCTTTTTCAGCGCCCAGGTATCACCCCATAGACTGAAAAGAGCGGCAATAGTCGTAACCCTCAAGGTTTGTCTGTTTAGAGGTTTTGAGGTTTTGATTTGAGGCTCTGCTCTAAATCCTTAAGAAACTGATCATCCCAGCCCGTAAAGGCCGTACAGCGATGGCGCAGAAGGAAATTGAGCTGTCGCTGAATGTTATATTGCACTTCCTTGGTCAAATGAAGGCGCAAGTGCTTATCGCTAACCCGCTCAGGCGGATAATCGAAATAGATTGGCTTGCCAACCACTATCAATATTTTAATTGGCAGAGGCAATGAGCTAGTGGTTAAAGGAAACCAGGGAAAGCCTGGTGTCAACGGGAAATAAGGCATGCCAAGAAAACGGGCCAGACCCTCTAGCCGCCCCAAAATAGGATAAATCTCGTCGGCACCCACCACTGTTATTGGAACAACCGGTGAGCTGGTGGCAATTGCGGCTTTAATAAAACCAGGATCAAAGTCAATTAGACGATAGCGCTGTTTGAATAGCTTGCCAGTGCCCCTAGGACCTTCAGGATAAAAGAAAACCAGCTCATCATTTTCGAGTAGCTGCTTTGCTACAGAATACCGAGCTGGAACCCCACCCATGCCGGTAATCATATCTTTAATAATTGGAAGCTTAAGCAAACCATCTAATGCCAGGCAACGTATGCGGCGAGGATGGGGATGAAGGTTATAGTTGGCACAATTGGTCATGTAGGCATCAATAGGCAAGCCGCCTGAATGATTGCCAACTAGAACAGCACGACCAGTGGCGGGAATGTTCTCAATACCAACAACTTTAACGTGATAATAGTCGTCATAGAAAAAACGAAAGAAAGCCTCCCACTGGGCAAAACTGTCAAGATTAAAGCCAAATTGATCCGGCGGCTGATTCTCGTATTGAGAAGCAAACTCGGGCCGAAGTTTAGTCAGCTTGAAAATCGAGTCTTTTAGCATCTGCCTCTTTGGACGACAGTTCTATTGTAGCGCCTATATTCTCAGGCTTGCACATTCAGTAAAAAATTGCATCCTGCCTGCTGTTGATCATTACAAATATCCTCATTAATACCAGATCAACCTGGGGAGGAACTATATGCCAGCAAACTAGTCCTCTAGGAGGGAGAAAAGCCTTGCCGCTCCTTGATATTGTGACAATCAACTGTTAGCCCTTATATTCAACCCTCTATTCAACAAGTGGATCAATCGAAATGAAAAACGCTATGGCCGAGCTTGTCTCGACAAAAGAAGCTCCAATACTTTCTATTATTGTCGACCTAGGAATCGTTAAGCGCGACAATGAAGCCAAACTGAAACACCTTATGGGCGAAGCGACCAAATTGATTCCTAGCGACGTTTCAACCTCTGATCGCGAAGTACTACTGAAACGCCTTGAGCTAATTTTCTCTGGACTAGAATCAGAAACACACAATGCCAGCGTGGCAATTTTCATCGCCAAAGATTTCGCTAAAGTTGTACCTCTAAACTATAGAGCTAGCGAAAGAATAGTATTGGGCGATATCGCCGCCAGCGAAGTAGCCTATTCAGCCGCTAGCTGTCCGCGTTTTCACATTCTAGTCAGCGGCGGCAATCACGTTCGTCTCTTCGAAGCAGCCGCCGATCAAATTGTTGAAATCAAAGAAAACGAGCAACTAACTCATGTCGGCCACTTGTTGAAATCACATGACCACTCAAACCAGGGCGACGAGCATAAGATTCATGCCGCGGTTGCTGAACTGTGCAAAGGCGTAAATTGGCCAATAGTACTAATTGGCACAACT
>CALRJJ020000398.1:0-5430 GCA_943367505.1 Flavobacterium psychrophilum
TAGGGCGCTTCGAGATATCAAGCAATCACCATTGAGGGCATAGTGAGCCAGGGCATTGAGGTAGTACCAAGACTCGATATTGTCGGGATGAGCGTATAAGAAGGTCTGTGCTTCTTTGGCTTCGCCCATTTGAATAAGTAAGCTGGCGATTTGATCGCGCAGTATGATCTGGCAGTCACTCCATAGAGCATCTTCAACGCCTGCTGCTAGTTGCTGTTTCAGCATTTCTACGGCATCGCGTTTGCGGCCAGCCATGAACGTTATATCTGCGGCATCGGCCAGGGCAACTGTATAGGTGTATGTATAAATGCAATAGTCTTTGAAATCGCTATCGTGCAGTTCTTGTTTTATTCTGTCGATTGCTCGTTGCGAATAAATCATTGCCGATTCAAGGCTGTTTACTCCCTCTCGAGCGAGAACCAGCCAGGCAAGGCCGCAGACACCATTTGAAAGTTCAATGGCTTTCCGCGCGGCGGCGACCCTATCTTGCGCTACGGCTGAGGAAAGTGCGGTTTGCAACAGTGTGCCGATAGAGTTATTTTCCTCATTACCTGAAAAGTCGCAAGTGGCTAGCAAATCTTGATGTGGGCCTAGCTTTACTCTCATAGGCCAGGATGAAACTGTTGCTGAGTTGGGCAATAGAGAAGTATTTGAAGTATTCATGAGTACCTCGCAATTTGATTCAGGGGTTACTCATAGAGATACGTTCGAACTCGAAAAATAGTTCAATGTAATTCTCAAGTGCCTACTTCTACGGCGAAATCTACTAAAGGCTTAGGCCTGATGGCGGATGCCAAATCTTGATAGATAGGCCATGATTGACTTGGCCTTGAATCTAGAATGAACTCAGAGGATTTTATGTCAGGTATTGTCTGGTTGGCTTCCATTTTGGCGCCAGTAGTTATGATTGCCTCAGTGGCGCCGTCGTCTCTATTTAGTAGCGCCTCTAGTGCTTACGCTGCCCAGTCAAGCCCTCAGCCGGTAGCCCCGAAAGCTAGTGCTAATCGGCCCATCAAAGATAAGTGGGCTCTAGTAATTGGTATCAGTAAATTTGCCGATGGCAAGATCAATTTGCGCTTTCCGGCAAAAGATGCCACTGACTTCTATAATTTTCTTACCAGCGCTGGCGGTTTTCGCAAAGATCACACTAGACTGCTCATTAATGAGAAGGCTACGCGGGCTAATATCCTTGCCACTATTGGTGATCGCTGGTTGCCACGATTGGCTCATCCCGATGACTTAGTTGTGGTCTATATCAGCAGCCATGGCAGCCCGGCCGATATGGACGTCGGCGGAGTTAACTATATTGTTGCCTATGACACTGATACTGAATCGCTTTATGCTACAGGTATTCCGTTGCAAGACTTAATGCGCATTATCAAAGCGCGAGTGCATTGCGACAGGGTTGTGATGATACTCGATGCTTGTCATAGTGGCGCGGCAACGGCTGATGCTAAAGGTCTAGTGCGTTCTGCTAACGTTGACGCCAGTGTCGTGGTGGCTGGTACCGGGCAGCTTGTTATTGCCTCTAGTCAACCGAGTCAGGTATCTTGGGAAAGTAAGAAATATCAAAACAGTGTCTTCACCAGCTGCTTGATTGAGGCCCTTAAGCAGAATGGTGGGCGCACCACACTTGGTGCTGCTTTTCAGAATATGAAAGATAGGGTCGAGGATGAAGTCTTGCGCGACAGAGGGCAGCTGCAGACCCCAGAGATGAAGAGTCATTGGGATGGTTCAGCACTCTGCCTTTCTACACCGCCGACAGCGCCACGGGAAGCTTTAGGCGAAGATAGTGTTTTTGACCTGCAAGAGAAGCCGACAGTTAATCAGGCTGAGGCTAAACCGGTGGTCAAAATTAGTCCGCCGAAAACTATTTTGAATAATGGCAATATTTATCGTGTCTTTAATAAGCCTCAGAACCCTACGACCTTCGACATTGACGTTCCGTCTACTGTGATTTATTTGATGACTTATCACTGGAATGATGGCAAAGGTAGTAACCCTGGAACCCTGGCTCTGCGCCATGCCGACGGCACCACTTATGGCCCCTGGGCTGTACGGGGACAACCCGGCCAAGGCGGCGTGCCCAATGCCTATTGGGAGTGTGAGCCGAGGGTGACTCTGGCGCCTGGCCATTACACATTAATCGACAGCGAGCCATCCACCTGGGCTCAGAATAACTTGTCTGGCTTTTGCGGTATTGCTAAAGTAAAAATCGTACCTGAAAGTGGAAGAACAATGGCTTCCGCTAAGGCTTACAGAAGAGAGCCCGTTGTCAGCATATTTAAGAACGGCAATATCTCTGCCGTATTTAATTCTCCTACTAGGCCAACTTGGTTTTCGCTCAAGGCACCTGTTCTGGTTTCAAGGCTGATGAATTATCACTGGAATGATGCTCGCGGGCAAGATCCAGGTGAGATTGGACTAGTACATCAAGATGGTACTATCTATGGCCCCTGGTCAACTCACACGGCCCCAGGCCAAGGCGGTGTTCCTAATGCCTATTGGATTTGTGAACCAGATACTGTAATTAAACCCGGTATTTATGTAGTCACCGATAGTGATACCAAAACATGGTCGCAGAATCCTGAAACTAAGGGTGCTGGCATTAGTGAAATTAGTGGCGTAGTTCAAGACTAGTTTCTAAAATTTTATTTGGCCAATGAACCAATAGGCGCCCATTAGACCAATAGCAATCGAGCCAGTGTAGATCAGCTTGTCTGAAAAGTCTCTATGCTTCTTGGCCAAAAGCATCAGAAGCGGCGCTATTGGAGCCACTATCATAGCTTGGCCAGATTCAACTCCGAGGTTGAAAGAGGCCAGGGCTATCCACAAAGCCGGGCCAACTAAGTTTGCCTCAAGTAGAGCGCCAGCAAAACCAAAGCCGTGGATAAGACCAAAGGCAAAAGCAAAGTAAGCTCGAAAATCTCGTTTTACCGTTAGTTCTTTGGCTTTGTTTTTCGAGCTCAAACAACGTAAGTTTTCCACAGCTACTGCCACTATAGATAGTGCAATTAGGGGTTCAATTATTTGCGCTGGCGGCCTGACAATTCCTGCAACTGCCAGGCTCAGCGTCAAGCTATGGGCGACGGTAAAGGCCGTCACTATGCCGAGCAGGGTTCTGAGAGAGCCCCCTAAAAGCAGTAGTGCCAGTATGAACAAAATGTGATCGGGGCCGCTGAGAATATGCAATATTCCCTTTTGCAAATAGCTACTGGCCTCAGCCCAGTGGTCTTGAGGTTGGCTCTGGTGGTAGGTCGGGTGAGCCGAGTCGAGCAGTATTTCTTTGCTTTGGTCGTCATCTATAATGGTGACAATGGTTATGGAAGCAGAGTCTTCTGGATAAATGCGATCAAGTATTTCTATGTTTGGCTTTAGTTTTGTTGGGTTCTTGTTTGTTGTCTGCCAGATGAGCAAATCGTTGGGCTTGTCTTCAATGATATGCACAGTCTCAGGCAATAGTTTTTTGTTATTGATGAGCAGGTGAAGCCTTCGGCCCAGGGCCTGGCCAAGCTCTGGCGATTCAGAAGCTAGCACAGAGGAGCCACCGGCTTTCTCTGCTTTCAGCAGGTAACTTCTGTGGGTACTGATGCTTACTACTGTATCGTCTGGACGGCAAATGATTTTTATTGCTGATATTGCAGCATCATGCGCTTCAGTTGGCAGCGTTAGCGCCAGCAAGAGCAGAAGCAGGGCAAGCAGCCTAGTTATTCTCATTCGGATAAGCGGGCCGGAAACCTCCACCGGGTGGTGGGCCGCCGGGGCGGAATCCTGGGCCGGCTCCTCCATGTAGTCCTCCGGGTAGTCCTCCGGGTGGTCCTCCGGGTGGCCCCCCTGGCGGACCGCCAAAACGGTTCATTCCCCCGAAGCGATCTGTTCTCCGACCACCGCCATTGCCGCGATCTAAGCCAGGTGGGCCTTTGGCGAAGCTGGCATCGGGAGTGCCGCGAAATTGACGGGGCACAAAAGGCCAATTTTCGGTGAGTACATAATAGAATGTGCCGCTTGGGTATTCGGGGGTGACCCCGGTGCGACCATTATATTGATCGAGGTCGCCTGCGCCTTGAACAAATTCGTAGTCTTGAGCAAATGATCCGTCGTAGGCTCCGCCAGGGCCATCGCTGCCCCCAATTCTTGTGCCGCTCTTGAGCCGGTAACTAGATTTCATTTTCTTCAGGGCGCTTCTGCTGTCGTTGGCTGTGGAGTAACAGTAGGGGCCATAAATAGGATAGCCATCGGCGGCGTAACCAGCTAAAACCATCTTACTGCGATAGTTTAGTTTCTCGAGGAGGCCCATGGGTAGGCCATGATAGTGGTAGGCGCCATTGGGTTGCACATGGGCTAAGTTGGCGTCGACTCCAAGGCTGCCTCGGCTAACCATCATGCCCGATAGCGCTTCGTAATGCCAGCGCATGTCTCCATTCCACAGCTCGGCTGTGCCTGGGTCAAAGGGCACTCCGTTGACGGCCACGCCAAAATCATAACCTCGTGATTGCCCCTGACCTGGTGTCGGATTTAGTGGCACCCTGAAATGATAATCTTGGGCTGAAATAGTGTTAGGGTTGCCGCGATTGGGAAATTGACCGGTAGCATGATCGGGAATGCCATTAGAAGTAATGTAGCGGTAGGGCTGGCGCACTTCAATTTTGCATTGGCTTGAAGTCGACTGACTGGAGGCCTTCTCGATGCCAATTGAAAGGGGCAGCAGGGCCGTCAGCGTCATTAAAGTTAGAGCCAATGCCCTATTTAATATTTGAGAACCTGGTGGCGAATTCTCTCTGCTCTTCACTGCCGGCTCTCCCTTTTTATTCTTGCTCTGTTTTATTGCCATCTTAGCCATGAACTTTGCCGAGCAATGACACAGGTCCGCCACAGATTGGCTGTATCTTGGCATCAGTGGAGAGCTTCTCTCAGCACTATTAGGATAACCCGCCACTACAGGTTAGCGACAATGCTGCAACAACAAACTTCAACTAGTCTGTTTATTCCTCCTTTGAGCGGTTCCATTGCCTCTTCGCCTTTTGTTATTCCCGCTTATGCTTCTTTTAGTACCCTGGGCTCATTGCACCTGCATATTGACGGCGGCAAGCAAGCCCGGTTGACTAAAAGTATTGCCGCCCAATTGGCTAAAGAAGGTGAACTCACCAAAGTTCAAGCGGTGCTTGGTGCGGTGGGTGGACCCCAGCGCCAGCAGCTAGTTGAAACTTATAGCACCCGGTCAGCGGGAAGCACTGTTGAAGAGACGTTTGAATTTTTCTCAAGTGTTTCGCTGCGTAGTCGCGAGCATGCCATCGCAACTGTTCAGCGGGTCTTGCCCACTGTTAAAAGTGATGTTGGCATAGTCATTGATGTAGAGCGAGTTGTTGCCACTGTTGATGCTACAAACGGTTGGAAGCAGATAGAGTTTTATGAGCTCGATGGCTTCAGGGG
>CALRJJ020000399.1:0-5387 GCA_943367505.1 Flavobacterium psychrophilum
GATGATGAATTAGAGGAGCCTTCGAGTTTCCTCAAGCGCTTGCTCGGCCTTGTGCGTTACACCATCAATCAAAAAGACGGACAGGTAGAAGGTGACAAGCTCACCAATGTCATGGGTGCCAGTAAGATGTCAGTGGCCCTTGCCCTGACCGCCTTCAAGAAAGTGCACTGGGTCGATTGGTTCTCTGAAAATGGCATGATATATCTTGACTTGCTTGGTGAGCCAGCCTCTCGTGTTGAGGACACCCCTGAGTACAAGCAACTGGCTCAAACCCTAGACCAGGTAAGGAAATTCAGGCTCTGGTGTAAGGAATGCTCAATTAAAGAGCTACAATTAGCACTGATCCCCAATCAGTTGGGTCTGCCAGGACAGCCTGAAGCATCTGAAGAAGTTGTTTCTCCGGCTATTCGTGCAGTGACGGTTGCCACTGAGCCGCCGTATTAAGTAGCTAGTTTCTTTCAGAGTTTGAGGACCATATTCGCATGACCGCCAGTGAAAAAACGCACAGTGTGATCGGCTTGCCGCTGCCTGTGGCACAACAAGATTGGTTGAAGAGCACTATTCGCGATGTGCCTGATTTTCCTAAAGCGGGAATTGTATTTAAAGATCTCACCACTTTGATGAAAGACCCAATTGCTTTCAAGCTGGTGCTCAATGCTCTCACCTTTCATTGCAAAACACTCAAGCCAACTATGATTGTTGGCATTGAAGCCCGCGGATTTATTCTTGCTCCGGCAATTGCCCACCACTTAGATGTTGGCTTTGTGCCTATTCGTAAGCCAGGCAAATTGCCATGGCAAACAGAGAAAATTTCTTACGCTCTTGAATATGGTGAAGACTCCATGGAGATTCACAAAGATGCCGTAGGGCCAGAAGATAGAGTAATCATTATTGATGACTTGCTTGCCACCGGTGGCACAGCACTTGCTGCTAAGCATCTTTTGAAGAAACTTGGTGCCAATGTAGTTGGTGCTGGCTTTATTGTTGAACTCGATTTCCTCGATGGCCGCAAAAAATTGCTAGAAGATCAAGAGCTTGATGTCTACTCAGTGATTCACTACTAACCGAGTAACGTTTTTCTGGCAATTAGCAGTAGCTGCCGTCTTGCAGGCGTATCGAGATTTCGCCAGCTACTAATTCGGTGCGAGTACCGTCGTCTGCTTCAACAATCAGGGCGCCACTATCGGCGATATCAATTGCTTTGCCTGTAATTACTTGATTGGCACTACGTGCTTCAATCATTTGACCGAGGGTAACTGAATAAGCTCGCCAGAGTCCTAGTATTTCAGCAGTCTTGCCAGTTTTCAATAATTCGTATTGAGCTTCTAGTTTATGAGCCAGTTCCATCACTATTAAATTAGGGTCAACTGGGCCGCCGACAGCGCGTTCTAGCCATTCAACTTTGTCTTTTAATTCCTCAGGCAGCTCATCGGCTTTCAGTCTGACATTGATGCCGATACCGATAATCAAAGCTTGACCAGGCATCTCTGCGAGGATGCCACCAAGTTTGCGACCAGATAGAGTCAGATCGTTGACCCATTTCAGACCGGGGCGCACGCCAACGCTTGCTTCAATAGCCTGTGCTACAGCTACGCCTGTGGCGAGGGTAATTAAAGGCAAACGCGATAGCTCGATTTTCGGGCGCAGTACAACTGAAAAAGAAATGCCTGCATCAGGTGGAGAAATCCAAGCTCTACCGAGGCGACCGCGCCCTGCTGTTTGCTGCCGGGCAATTACCATTACCCCTTCAGCACAACCTTGGGCAGCGAGCGCGGCCGCTCTAGTATTGGTTGAATCGATTTCGTCCCAGAGTTCGTTCTTGGATAAATCACTAGAATCGCCATTTGCATTAGATAGATTATCTAGGCGCTGCGCCCGGCCAATTATTTTGGTCGAGAGCGAGGCTTCGATTACCTCTAATGAAAGAATCTCTGAGCCTTCCATCTATTTCTTCCGTCTAAGCGCTCAACTATTTATTTGTGAGCGATTTCAGTTTGGATTTGCTTTGGTCCTTCCAGCAATTTGTGGATGGGGCACTTGTCAGCAATTACTCTGAGGCCATCGATTTGCTCGGCAGTTAGATTGCCTTCGATGTCGATGTGGCGAGTAATCAAGCTAGATTTCTTGCCTTCGTTCTCAACTTGCTTTTCTTCGCATTTGACGTTTACTGCTGTCAAATCCCAGCCTTTGCGCTTGGCATACATTTGCATTGTGATTGCAGTACAGGCGCCAAGTGAGCCTAAAAGAAGTTCGTGTGGGTTTGGTGCAGAGTCGCCGCCGCCAAACTCTTTGGTCGCATCAGAAGCGAATGAGTGAGCGCTAGATGTGATTTCTTGGCGATATCCTTGGTCGGCGCGGGCCTTTACTTCTACAGATGCCATTAATAGGTCCTCCAAATGCAAAATATTCAATCTGGTTAGATATAGGGGGAATTTAGCAGGAAATCAGGGGGTATCCCTGTTTGCTTCTGATCTATTAATAGTGATTGTTAATGCCATTCAGTGGCCCAGGACGGGGCGTCTGTTCGGTAAATTGCGTTTCTTCTAGCTAAATTCGCCTGTAGAATGCAAGGAAGTAGGTCGGCAAAATAAATGGTTTTCAATGGAAACCATTGCCGAAGTGAAAAAAGAGATAGGCCGCTAATTATGCAATCAGGTACTAATTTTCCCAGCGCCAGTCTTCAAATAGTCGCTGATTGGATAACTAATTGCCGCAACATAACCGTTTTGACCGGTGCTGGCATTTCAGCCGAAAGTGGCGTGCCTACTTTTCGTCGCGGAGCTGAAGCTGCCCGCTCAGCTGCCGAAAAAGACGAGCCTACGCCACTCTGGGAAAAGTATGACCCGACCGAATTGGCAAGCCCCCAGGGCTTTCGTAAGCACCCTGAGCTGGTCTGGCAGTGGTATGACTGGCGCCGCCGTCTTGTAGAAGGGGTTGAGCCCAATGCCGGGCACCTGGCCCTGGCTCAGATTGAAAAACTAATTGCCCCGCGACCATTCACTTTGATTACTCAGAACGTTGATCGTCTGCATCACCGGGCCGGTTCTCAAAACATCTTAGAACTGCACGGCAATATCATTACCTTTCGTTGCTTTGACCATGGGCATCAGGCTTCAGAAGTGCCCTACAATTTACTGGAGCCGCCGCTGTGCAATCCCCCGCACTGCTCTTCTAAACTACGCCCCAATGTTGTTTGGTTTGGTGAGCAGTTAGATCCGGCTACCCTAGAAGCCTCTATGCAAGCGGCAAGACAATGCGATCTCTTTATCGTGATTGGCACTTCTGCTTTGGTTCAACCAGCTATCTCGCTGCCCTATGTTGCCGAGGGCAATGGTGCCAAATTAGTTGAGATCAATATAGAGCGCACACCTTTATCTGATCACGTTGATGTTTTTCTCTCGGGTAAGAGCGGCAGTATTCTACCTTCAATAGTTGATCTCGCAAAGGCTCATGGCGGGCCACTTTGAGATGGGCTTAATTAAGTCTATATGCGCTTGATCGCGACTCTATATTTGCTGTGAATCTTGCGTGAATCAATACTCAATTTAGATGAGAGAATACCCAGAAAACGTCCGATTTATCGGAAATTATCGAAGAGTTATCTGCTCCGCGCAAATTTAATTGGGTGATGTGAATCACGTCGCACTACTAGTGCATATTTGCTATGCGCAAAAGCATATACGTGGTGGTGTCACAAGTGGTGGATGTAGAAAACTGGTCATACTTTGTTGCAAATGCTCCAAGCGTTATGGGTACACCGATTTCAGCCGTTTCGAGAATCGTTTTGGGGTAGGCTTGTATTGATCTTTTGCAAGTGTTACCTTGCTGTCAATGCGAATCGACTACAGGAGATTTATCGCAAAATTTAACTGAGTGCCCTGAAAAAACAGGGATCAGTTCGAGGCTCCTCTTAAGTCGGTTGAACAAATACAAATCTAATAGTCCCTAGGCACAACAAGGTAACTTGCTGACCTGAGAGGGGCGATTTTTCATCGCCCAGTTTTCGTTTTGTATTGGTTTAACTGACTGACGTGAAGACCAGTAAAACTGATCTGGTGGGGGAAGAATGGTGAAATTCCATCGCTGTCCCGCAACTGTAATTGGATGAAAATCCTGAGTCAGGCTACCCACCAGGGCACTTCGGACACCATCTTCGTGGAGTAAGAGGGTACGTCTTGCAAGCAAATAGCTGCTTTGCATTGCCGACCCTCTTGGTTTGAAAAACCACTAAGAGGGTCTTATTTTCGGAACGCAACAATAAGCTAACTAAGGTCATCACCAGGAGAACAAGAAGAATGAGCCAAGTCCTTTCAGCTGCCCCCACACATGCTGAGCCCTCAGCTAGCGCTGGTGCCAACTTTGGTTTGAGCGAAACTCTCGTCAGCCAATTTGTGCTCTACAAAGTGCTAAGACGCAACGGCAATGTGGTTGAGTTCAATCCTTCTAAAATTGCAGTTGCGCTCACCAAGGCTTTTCTCGCTGTTGAAGGCACCCATGGTTCCGACAGTTCTAAAGTAAGAGATCTGGTCAACAAATTGACAGGTCAAGTTACTGAAACTTTGATGCGTCGTCTGCCTGAAGGCGGAGTGCTACATATTGAACACGTGCAAGACCAAGTTGAATTGGCCTTGATGAGAGCTGGTGAGCAAGAAGTTGCTCGTGGCTATGTTCTCTATCGTGAAGCTCGTTCGAAAGAGCGTGCTGAGCGCGAAGCTGCTTTGCCAGCCACAGTGCAAGCTGACAGCAAAGGCCCAACAGTTACTCGCATCGATGGCAGCACTGTTGCCTTCTCTGACCTTGCTCTTGATGTCATCGTCAAAGAAGCTTGTGCCGCTCATGGCGATGTTGTTGACTATCGCAAAATTATTGAAGCTACTCTTGAGAGCCTCTACGAAGGCGTGCCAGAAGGCGAAGTAATTCGCTCGGCGATCATGAGTTCACGTGCACTAATCGAAACTGACCCAGCCTATAGCTATGTCACTTCGCACTTGCTCTTGCACCAAATGCGCTTAGAAATTCTTGGTGAAGCTCTCAGTCAGAGTGCCATGAAAGAGCGCTATGCCACATACTTTAGCGATTATGTTGCTAAGGGCATCCACGCTGGTTTGCTTGATCCTCGTTTGGCAACATTTGATCTAGAAAAAATCGGTGCTGCTCTTGATGGCGATCGCGATTTCAAATTCCAATACCTTGGTTTGCAGACTCTCTACGATCGTTACTTGCTCCATACTGATGGTCAGCGTTTTGAAATGCCTCAAGCTTTCTGGATGCGAGTCGCTATGGGCTTGGCTCTAAACGAAATTGAGCGCGAGAACAAAGCAATCGAATTCTATAACTTGCTTTCTAGCTTCGACTTCGTTTCTTCCACACCAACACTTTTCAATTCC
>CALRJJ020000400.1:0-5382 GCA_943367505.1 Flavobacterium psychrophilum
GGTCATTATGCCCTTGCACCGAAAGCACACGAGCTCTCTGCGAATTTGCTGTCACATAGGCTGGGCTTGACTTTTCGACCTTTGCCAGAGCCTCAAGGATCTCCCCAGCATAGGCTTCTTTACCCGTGAGTTTAGAGCCTACACAAAGCAACCAGGCGAGATTCTTCTTCTCTTGATAGCGACTGTGAGCATGTTCAATACTACCTTTGTCAGTGTTTGAAAAGGTCCAGATCCAGTCAGTCATATCATCGCCGTGCATTGCCGCAGCAAGCTTGGCATCATCAACACTGTGCGTTTCACTAGCTTCTTCAGAATCTTCTTTGAAGGCACTATCAAGTATGTAGATATAACCGTCCATGTCTTGATAGAGGCTACTATCACCAGCAGCAATTTTCTTACTTAGCTGCACCAGGGTATTAGCCGGGTCTAGCCTTAAGCCAACAAAGTTGAGCAGACCTTCTATCCCTTCTTTCATAGAAGCCATAGTTGGATCGGCCTGCAATTCCAGTAACTTATTGTGGGCAGCCAGCAAGGCCACCTGGTCAGTACCCTTGCTGGTGCTTACAGTGGCTTTGCGAATCAAGCAACGAGCCACTAAGTAAGCTGACACTTTTTGATAGGGAGATTCACCATCTAGGGCAATGGCAGCAAATTGCTTAGCAGCCTCATCGAAATTTTTAGCATAAAAATTGGCAGCAGCAATCTGATAGGCTCTATCTCTTTTAACTTCTTCAGAGGCATTGGCTGGAGCAGGCGAAGGAAGTGGTGGCTCTTTGCCTTGAGCTTTTAACTTGTAGTCATACTGTGGTGCGCCGCAGTGACAAAAAACACTGTCTTGGGCGGAGAGCCATTCTTTTACGGCTGCACTGCCGGCACCATATTTGGCAACTTTTTCTTGCAGCGTTTTTACTGCTTGCTTAAAGGCATCGTCGTTGCAATTTAAATAAGGACTATAGTCATCGTTAGAGCCAGCTGAACGATAGGGATAAAGGCTCTCAGAAGAATCAGCCTTGAGACCAAGAGTCTTTTTACGCGTACTCAGCCATAGATCAACGGCACTGTCGCTGTCAGAGCTGCTAGCGTCACCAAGGCGAAAGCGCCAGAAATTCAAGATCTGCTCGCGCTCAGCGGCACTGAGAGGCTTATCGTTCAAATAGCGATAGGCCACAACTAGATAAGAGCGAGCAAAAGTAGGCTCAACCAGAGCGAGATTTCCCTCAGCATAGAGCCGGAATGGCAGGTCGGGGTGAAGAGTGGCAGAGAAAAGGGCCTCATCATAGAAGGGTCCACAAGCCAGCGCTGGCTGAATACCGCTAGTCAATGTGCAGGCAATCAAAGTCAAAACTGTACTCTTAAGAAAGCCTGAGCGCTTCACCTTAAATGCCATTGTTTTTCTCCTTAAGTAGATTTTGGTCGACTAGTTTTCCGGCGTATTTTATGCGATCGTGCTGCCAGCCCGGCGAGCAGAATAAATAAATACGATCAAGATTATTGAGCTTTGAAGATATCTGAGAAATTGCCGCGGCTTCTCCAATAGAAAGGCCTATGGAAGAATGCCCATTGAAAGGCTTGGGCAGATTTTCTTGCAATAAGCGCAGGGCTTGTTCTTTGCCCACCCCCATGGTGAAGAACATGGGCACGACATAGTCTACGGGCAAGTGGTCATTAGCTATTGCTTGTCTAAGCCACGGATCGCCTTGACTCCACGAGGCTAAGGCCGTCATTGATAGAGTAAGACTCGGCGGTAACTGAGCGCGCAAATGCTTTAGTAAATGTACATAGAAGGGTCGTTCTAATTCTTTGGCATCAAAGTCAATCTGCAAGCCCTCATAGTGACTGTGAGCAAGAACGAGATTGACGATGGAGTGGGCTAACTTGGCACTAACCTCCTCCATTTTGCTCTCATCAGGCATTTGCTTCACTTCTACCCGAGCCACAGCCTCGCGGTAGCAAGCTGGCGGCAACTGCAATTGAGAGAGGCGGGGCTCAAGGGCAATTTTGTTTTGATCAACAGTAAAGCGACCAACCAAAAGCGCCACACCGACTTTACTGGTATCAATAGCGCTAAGATCTTCGATTTTTTGCCACGACCAGAGCATTAAGCGCGGCGGATTTCTTTCATGGTTGGGCAGATGGGCATCAGCAGACGACCTTGCACTCAGCCAAAGAATTATCACAGAAGCTGTAGCGAGAATTAATTTGAGCACTATTTTGCCGTAAAAATAAACATCGAGTGCCGACCTCTTTGTTTGGCTCTGAAATTGGTACCAATGGTGGCAAATTCTATTGTCTTAGCTGCACTTCTGCGGCCAGAGGGCATAGGATGCGCGGCAATGAAGGCC
The DNA here is from genome assembly GCA_943367505.1 of Flavobacterium psychrophilum. Lineage (GTDB taxonomy): Bacteria > Cyanobacteriota > Vampirovibrionia > Obscuribacterales > Obscuribacteraceae. The sequence goes on from CALRJJ020000400.1 coordinate 2,343, forward strand.
TTCAAAGTATCAAGCTGACCGGGCTTATTGAAATTGCGACAGGCTTCAACGATATCTGGCATCTTGCGTTCGCCCACTTTGTCATAGATTTCTTGCCAGTGATCGCCAAGAAACTTAAAGGCGGCAGTTTGACTGTCGCTGCTGCCAATTAAGCGGGCCAACAAATGCGGCACATCCTGGGCCTTAACTTCTTTGTTGAAACACAGGTTAAGGGCTTTCTCAACACATTCTTTGTCTCTAAAAGCTGCCAGAGCAAACAAATTGCGATTACGCGCTTCAGGAGTTGTGGAATTTCTCCAGGCTTCTTCAATGCGCACAAACTCATCGCTGTCGCCGTTGTAGGCCATTACTTGAACTATTGGAGAAAGCAAATCGCCATCCAAAGTTTTGTCGTCAGCAAGATATGCTTCAAACTTATCGCGACAAAAAGCAATAACTTGCTTGTCATTGCCAATGGTGCCTAAAGTCTTGATTAAGCGCGATCGCAATTCAGCAGTCAGATCATCATCGTCAGGCTTGCGCTCATAACCAAGCCGGTCTAGCTGCGGCTTAAGGCATTTAACTACAAAGGTTTGGTAGACGGCTCTGTCGCTCTCATCAATCAATGATTCCAGCTCATTGATTTGCAGAATCACGAGTCCGAGTAGATACGGATCGCGGTCCTTAGCAAAAATTCCAAGAGTTTCCAAATGGAAATCCATTGGCGACAGACCGGCTAATGCGGATGCATACGAATCACTAAGAAGCGAAATTCGCTCGCTGACACTAAGTATTTCGGGCAAGTTCTGTTGTCGTAGTCTGACCTGCTGATCTAAGTCGTAAAAGGTGCGGAAATAGCCGTTGCCTGTGGCATTGATTATGAGAGGTTCTTTGACTCCATCAATAGACACTTGCTCTTTGCCTAAAGATAGAAGAGCGACTTGACTAGGCGAAGACTTGGAGCCTTCTATAAACTTAAAGGTCAATGGAATTTGCCATGGAATTAAAGCGGTTTTTGCTTTGCCGGAAGCGAGTTCCGGAGCGCTATCAAGGAAGAAGCGCCTTTGGCTGAGTTCCAACTTCAGTGAAACTTTTTTGTTCGCTGTTGGTTCTGAAATAGGGCGATACGAAACAATGGGGCAACCAGGCTGATGCACCCAGGCATCCATCAGCTTAGCCACATCAACTTGACCCTTCTTGCTGTCTTTAGCATTTTTCTTGGTTGAGGTTTTATCAACACTGCTGCCACTGGCACTCGATAGAGCGTCCCAGAGATCGGTAGTTGAGGCATTAGCGAAGGCGTGGGCATTCATATAGGTCTGAATGCCTTTCTGGAATCTGTCTTCCCCCAGATAAGTCTCAAGCATGCGCAGAAGTGCTGCACCTTTGATATAGGTGATTTCGTCGAACATTTCTAAAGCATCGTTAGGCGAATTGACCGGTGACTGCACCGATCTAGTGGCGACGATGGCATCCGCATCAAGTGTGCCAGCACGTTCCACAGCAAAGTCATCCCAAATGCGCCATTCAGGCTTCAAAACGTCTTCAGCTTTGTCGGCCATCCATGTGGCAAAGGCTTCGTTCAACCAGAGGTCATCCCACCATTTCATGGTGACTAAGTCGCCAAACCAGAGGTGTGCCATTTCGTGAGCAACGATATTTACGACTCTGGTGCGTGAGCTAAGAGCTGAGTTCTTCTCGTCTACAAGTAGAGCATTTTCACGAAAAGTTATGGCCCCGAGGTTTTCCATAGCACCAGCTGAGAAATCGGGAATTCCGATCAAATCTAGCTTGTCGAGAGGGTAGGGCTGTCCAAAGTAGTTTTCATAGTAGGGCAGAAGCTTGGCTGCAGCATCGAGTGCATATGTAGCAAGCTGGCCTTTGCCCTCAGTAAACCAGACTCTGATTTTCTTGCCGTTCACCACCACAGGCTCGGTACTTTGTAATGGGCCGACAATCAATGCAAATAAGTAAGTCGACATTTTGGGACTGGCCTTAAATGTCACTACCTTCTTGTTCTTGCGCTGGTCTAATTTCTCGAACTCAACGCCAGCATTAGATATTGCTGCTAGGGCTGGGTCAATCGCCACGGTGACTTTGAAAACAGCCTTAGAGGCTGGCTCGTCGAAGCAGGGGAACATGCGCCGAGCGTCTGTTGGCTCCATCTGAGTGGTAGCAATTTTATGCTCTTTGCCGTCTTTGCCTTTGAAAGTAGAAAGATAGAACCCTTCCATTTTGGTTGAGAGTTTGCCATTAAACTTGAGGGAGAGTTCGTACTGCCCTGGTTTTAGAGCCTTAGGCAGCTTTAGAGTGAGCTTCTCACCCTCTTTATCGCGCACAATCTCAGCTTTTATCCAGTCGCCATGGGTGGGCTTGGTCTGAGCCACTGTGGCCTCGAATACACTGAGGTCTACGGCATTCAAGACAATTTCGACAGTGCTCTGGCTGACACTAAAAAATAGGGTTTCAGTACCTTCGAACTCACCATTTTCGAGGTCGGGCTCAAAATAGAGGTCATAGCGCTCTGGTTGACAATTACCTGGCAGCCTCTTGTATTCAAGAGTTTTTACTTTTTTAGCATTATTTTGCCCGGCTTCATCGGCCCAAGCAGGCCCAGCTGTGGCAGCCCCGGAGAGCATAGCTAGATTCAAAGTGAGCGAAGCGGCAAGCAGTTTTTTCAAGCGGAAATTCCAAGCCATTTGTGGCTCCCCAGAGAAAGTAAGGCTCTATTTTACTTTCTTGAAAAGCGGTAAGATCCGATCACTGATAAATAATGGAGATAATCGTGTTTTTCAAACAGTTCTATCTTGCCTGTCTAGCCCATGCCTCCTACTTGATTGGCTCTAATGGTGAAGCTTGTGTGGTTGACCCACAACGAGACATTGATGAATATTTGAAAGAAGCGAAAAACAACGGACTGACCATTAAGTACATTTTTGAGACCCATTTGCATGCCGATTTCGTTAGCGGCCACAAGGAACTAGCAGAGGCTACTGGTGCCAAAATTGTCTTTAGTGATCAAGCTAAGGCCCGCTTTGATCACGAAGCTGTGGCCGACGGT
>CALRJJ020000401.1:0-5357 GCA_943367505.1 Flavobacterium psychrophilum
TCTTGCGGGGGTGAAATGAAGTTATCAAACCGGTGTGGTCGAGTTGTGGCAGCGAGGCTATTCTTCGTGTCGTTTCAATTTTTCCAGTAAATCGGCGGCTATTTGATCTGCTTCTGCCATAGCTTTCGATGCCCGCTCTTTGGCGGATGCTAAGTGTATTTGTTGTATTCGTATATGTGCGTTTTGCGCTGTGACTTCTAATTCGAGCAAATGATTTCTCAGATCTACTGTCACAAGCTTGTGATTTTCTAACAGTTGTTCTAGTTCAGCAACCGCATTTTCGTAGGACTCTTGTCGCTGCCTTGCAATTTCTGCCAGGCTATGAGATCCGTGTTCATTAGCTTTATTAGCTCTGTTCGTCCAGGTTTCTACCAACTCGCGGTTTTTCGAAATTTGGACGTCTAGTTGCTTCTCTGTGGCGATACAGTGAGCTACAAACCTTCTGATTGTAATTAATTGCATTTGTAGAGCTTCGAAAGCAGCATCCAGTTCGGTGACAAATTTCGATTTGGTTGGGTTGTTTGAATTAGCCGAGCTAGAGGGGGAGGTTGAACAGCTGCTGGTAGTGCACGATTGTATTGTGCAATCCATCAACTCCGAGAATAATTTGAATTTGCCTACAACATCGCGCCAAGCAGATATTGATGTTTCTTTGATGTCTTGGTCTATGTCTCCCGATTCAAGTCGTTCTATAAACTTATCCCAGCTCGGGGTGCTTGCTTCGCTCATTATTTCGACCAACTCCGCACTTTTAAACTTGCATAGAATCTGTTGCTTTATTATGCCCGCTTATTTCACGCCCAGCTTGAGTGAATCAATGATGGCTTCAAATGTCTTCTTCGATTCTTCAAAATGCTCAGGTTTGTCAGCACAAGAAATTATGTAGTAGTTGTCGCCGCCTACAGCAAAGGCTTTGAGCACCTTTGTTTTAAGATTGAATTGGGGAATTATTTGCATCAACACCAATCGCCGCGTTGGCGTTCCGCCTTTCTTTGAGCGCTGATCTGACTGCACTTGCCAGAGTGTGGCCCACTGCCTCATAGATTTATCGCAAATTGAATCGAGGGTTTCTCCAGAAGGTAGCGCGCGGGCAACGATTTTGACATTAGGAAAAGAGTTCGCTTCTTTGATTTGAGCAGCAGGGGTAGCGACCAGGCTCACAATTGGATCAGATTTGGTTTTCCAGTCACTAGGAAAGTCAATGCTGTAGCCATTTTGCTTGTCGGCGTAGGTATAGGTGGCCGTTGCGCCTGCGTTTTGATTCTGATTTGGATTGGCATTTTTGCTGGGCTCTGCTTGAGCGGCATTGATTGTTGCGGCCACCACAGCGCAGGCGAGTGGCAGAGCTAGCCCGGCTGTGAGCTTATTCAATAATCGCAGGGGCAAGAAGGCAATAAGACTGGCCTCGCAGCCTTTTGCTTGATTGATTTCTGGTCGGTTAGTCTTGGCTTCTGTCATCATCCTGCCTCATCGAGATTGGACTATATTCAAGCATCCTGGCACCCAATTTGTAAGGGAAAGACCTGTAACAAAAAAAACTGAGATTTTAACCCGGAGAAATTGAACTAAATCAACCAACTTTCCGTTGCTACATATGTGAGCGGTGGTGCGGAGGAAGAATTATGTTTGCTCGAGTATTCTCAGGAGCTGTACACGGCGTTGAAGCTCACCCAATAGAAGTAGAGGTTGACTGCTGCCAGGGCCTTGGGCAAATCAGTGTGGTTGGTCTACCAGACGCCTCTGTGAAAGAAGCGCAAGAGCGGGTTCGAGCCGCTATTAAAGCCTGTTCCTTCTTGATGCCACCGGGCAAAAAATGGGTGGTAAATTTAGCACCATGCGACATTCGCAAAGAAGGCCCTGGTTATGATTTGCCAATCGCTACGGGAATTCTGGCGGCCACCGGTTTGATGCCCTTTGAAAACATCGCTAATTTGTGGTTTATCGGCGAATTGTCTTTGAGTGGTTCAGTGCGACCGGTGTCTGGAGTTTTGCCTATAGCTGTTGCTGCCCGTCAGAATGGTGCTCGTGGCATTGTTGTGCCAGAGGGCAATGCCGAGGAAGCAGCTCTAGTTGAAGGGCTCAAGGTGTATCCTGTGTCGCATTTGATGCAAGTTTTTAAGATAGCGCAGTCATTAGAAAATGGCACCATATATGAAGGCGCCAGTCGTGAGCAATTTGCGCGGGCTGCTGCTAATGTTGTGCACCACAAAGACTTTCGTGACGTCAAAGGGCAGCCTCAATCTAAGCGGGGCCTAGAGATTGCGGCGGCTGGTCGGCACAATATTTTACTTGTAGGTTCGCCTGGTTCAGGCAAATCTATGTTGGCTGAGCGTTTGCCGAGCATAATGCCACCCTTAGAGTTTGAAGAAGCTATTGAGCTAACCAAACTCTGGAGCGTGGCTGGTTTACTGACTGAGCGTGGCAATATTGTAGCTGAGAGACCTTTTCGCAATCCGCACCATAGTGCATCGGTGATCGGCCTTGTGGGTGGTGGCGCTCGGCCTAAGCCTGGGGAGATTTCGCTCAGTCATCTTGGTGTGCTCTTTCTTGATGAGCTGACAGAATTTCCTCGGGCCCATCTCGATAACCTGCGACAGCCACTAGAGTCGCGCAAAGTCATGATTTCGCGGGCGGGGCAAACACTGACTTATCCGGCATCGTTTATGCTAGTTGCTGCTTGTAACCCTTGCCCCTGTGGCTACCGCGGCGATCCGGTCAAATTTTGTCTCTGCACTTCTTCTCAAGCTGAGCGTTATTGGGGGCGATTGTCCGGGCCGTTTCTTGATCGTATAGATCTTCAGATTGTAGTTTCTAGGCTCAATGTGGGGGAGTTAATTGGTGAAGTGAAAGAGGAGTGTTCTGCTTCTATTCGGCGAAGGGTTGAGCTGGCTGTCGATCGACAAAAGCTGCGCAATATATCAAACAGTGCTCCGGGTGGGTTTAATTTCAACAGCAGCTTGAGCCAGAGGGAATTGCATAAATATTGCCAAGTTGAGCAAAAGACAAAAGAGTTCTTAGCCAGAGCGGTGTCGCAGTTTAACCTTTCAGCTCGAGCTTACGATCGCATTTTGCGTTTGGCGCGCACAATTGCAGATCTCGCCGGTAGTGAAAATATTTTGATGGAGCATATTTCTGAGGCTGTGCGCTATCGGCTGCCTTTAAAGGTCGCATCCTAAAATCTATTTGCCCCCTGACATGGTTTCGCCTGCATCACATTGTGGTTTGATATTGTCTGGCGCTAAAGCAAGTAGTAACCATAGCGGAACTGATGAAAAAGACAAAGAAAATACACTTACCACCGGGCTGGACCTTTAGTTCGGCTAACAGTGAAGATTATGATGCTGGCATTGATGAGAAGGTTAAGCATAGCGGTACCCGTTGCGTTTACCTAAAGTCAGATGTGCCGGAACCAAGGCCATTGGCCTATCTTAGTCAAGGTTTTTCGCCAGAACCATACTTGGGTAAGCGTTTGCGCATGTCTGCCTGGGTTAAAAGTAATTGCCAAGGTGGTCGGGCGCAGCTCTGGCTCCGTATTGCTGGTGATTGGACAAGCACCAATGCCAAACCTAACTGTTTTGACAATATGGATGATCGACCAATTCTCGATGTCACCGATTGGACCCAATACAAAATTGTGGTCGAAGTACCTGATACCAGCACTTATATAGATTTCGGCTTGATGCTAAATGGTGCCGGTCAGGCTTGGGTGGATGATTTCTCTTTTGAAACCGTTGGCGATGATGTGGAGCTGACTAGCAGTTCTAATCATGCCAAATCTGAACCCTTCAACCTAAATTTTGAGGTCTCTAAGTAGACGCTAAATAGTTCCAAATTTTTGGCGATTGGCGATCAATGAGAACCTCAGAAAACCCTAAAAAGATACTTGCCGCAATTCTTGCTTGTTTAGCAAATTGCGGCTATTTTTTGTCTGCTTCGGCAGCCGAAAGCGTGGGGCAATCAAAAGCACCAATACAGTTTGATTTGCAGGCCGATCGCAAACAGGTTCTTTCTAGTTTGAAATTAGACGATGCCGTCTTTCTTTCAGCCATGCGACTAGCGCCGGAACGGCCGATAATTCTTCCTCCTCAGCCTGTCAGCCCTGATTCGCTGACGGCATCGACGAGTCAGTCGTTGGCTACCTCTTCGATAATTCCCCTGCTTAACGCTCCCAGCGATCTCTACAATTTGTTGAAGAGCAATCAGCTGGTGCAGATAGTCTCTGATGTGGAGCTGAGTGGAACGAAATCGGATGCGGCCAAAGAGGGCAACGGTAAAGGCTTGATCCGAAATCTCATTGTCACTTTGCAGAATGACTCTCCACAGCTTGTTGAGTTGGCCAAGAGCAGCACAAAACAAAAGCCTGGTCATAACCATACCCTAGAGGCTGCGCCAATGGAATGGCAAGGAGAGGGCGGCTACTGGTACGCCACGGCCCTTGATGCAAAGCATCTTTTGGTAAGCAATAAGCAAGAAAATTCAGGCAGAGTTAAAAGTCGCTTTGTGCGCTTGAAGCCTGGAAAGTCCGCTGGAAAGTCCGCTGGAAAGTCCGCTGCTTCGGCGGCAGCAACGTCAAAAGCACAGACAACAGCATTTGACTCTTTGCCTAATCGCATGAAGTTGCTATTTACTGATGCTGCAGGTGACCCTGAGCTCTGGCAAGTTTTAGATACCAGCATCGTCAATAAAAGTAATGCTAGTCGAGCATCTAATCAGCTCTGTGATTTCGCAGACGACAAGACTTCTATAGTTTCCTTTGTCGAGCCTGGAACTGCAGTACTTAAGACTGTTGTGTACTCTACCAACAAAACGGCGGCCGATAGACTTAGGCGCGAACTAAATGACTTTAAAGAGCCGGCGGAATTTGATTTGAAGAAAATAGCCGACAGCAAATTTAGCATCACCATATCTGGTGCCGAGCCAAAGTCTGTTAAAACTAAGGTTTTCTTGCTTTTGCTAACGGGGCCCCTGAGCGCTAGTTAGCCAGGATTATCGAAAGTATTCAATTAGGTTGTTGCTGGGTTTGAACTTAGGCTAATATTTGCCCGCTGCTAATCCCACCAGAAGGTCCAAAAGCGAGCGCCACAGAGTGTCCCAGCTAGCTTGCCGAGAGTTCCAGCTCCTTGTTTGACACTGTCTGGGCAGTAGATGAAATGCTCTCGCGCCAACTGCATGGCTGCTGCTTCATCTTTCGGCGGCCTGCTCACGTAAAACTCCAAGCTATCATCTTTAACTGAGATTAGATCAGCGCCATAAATATTGTGCCAGTGCTTCATCGCTGCTACATGCACGGCAGTTTCGGGGTTAGTGTCGAAATTACCAAATCCGACGTAGGCTGGTACTTGCCATGAATGAACTGT
>CALRJJ020000402.1:0-5337 GCA_943367505.1 Flavobacterium psychrophilum
GCAACCAACCCCAGTCTTCAAAGCAAATAGTGGCATTTAGAACTGGAGCCTCAGCGCTCACTGTGTGCGCTAGGCCGAATAGTGCTTCATGCAGAGCTGCGAGGCGGATCCGATCCATGGTTTGAATCTTCTCCTCTGTGCACTTTCCCACTGTGCGAGCGAAATGTTTAGAGCTGATGTGCAAAGTACACTCAGTTAGTTCTGTATTTATGTCTCCGTAGCTTTGTTGCAAACCTATTTTGGGAAGACCATTAACAGGTAGAATACTTCGCACTCTATTCGGATTATCAGGCTGACTATCCCATGAGATTAGACCAGAGAATTCAAGCAGGGCCAAACCAAAGCTTGCTCTTGGATATTCCGCGGGGAAAATAAAGCGTAGTTCATAGCCCCTTCTGCTTCTCCAGTTATCTTCATCGGAAAAGTAGGCTATCTCTTCTGCGGTCAAATTGTGCATCTATGCGGTTGGTTGGTTGGTTGGTTGGTTACTTTCAATACCCCAATACTATTGCAATTTCCAACTAGACGCTAGAATAAAGCATGCTTTTGTTTAATCGATTACGCTTGGTATTTCGCAAACTACGTCGGGTGTCAAGAAAGCCTGTACCGATCGTTTATGTCTACAAGAAATCGTTTAAGCGTGGATCCGAATCTGTGGTGATCGATGCTCTGGCACCTTGGGTTCGCACGTATATTGATAATGATGAGTTTCGGTCCGTCTTTGGTGGCTCGATTTTTACCACTGATAGCAGCGACGGTAATTCCGCTTCGTACAAAGGTGTTTGGGGTAGAAACAACGTGCGGCTATTCAAACGATTACTACGACAGCGCGGTGCAACGTTTGTAGTTTACAGAATTGATGGTGTTAGTCGCCGTATTACTGGCTGGGAAACCCGTGACTAGCAGGCGCATGCCACATGGTGAGAAGCGATTGGAGCTTTGGAGTGAGACGCTATTGTTCGATAGTCCTAGTAGATTGCCTAAATTTGATTTGTTAAAAAGGCTATTCACCTCGAAGCAGAAAGCCCAGTTCAAGACTTGCCTGAACTGAGCTTTTTTTTCGAATCGACCGAGTCAAATCTAAATGTTAAACCAGTGCTGGTGCTGGTTCACTTACTTCTACCATTTCGTTGACTTCTACTACTTCTTTGCCCGGAACAACTTCATTGACGAAAGCTCCGCTCACTTGAAACTGCTCTTCTTCGGTTGAGCCTTTTAGTGCACCAGTTGTAGCCTTGCCACCAGATACTGCCATTAGCACTTGGTCAAAGTAGCCAGTGCCGACTTCGCGCTGGTGTCTTACTGCTGTGTAACCCAGGTCTTCGCTGGCAAACTCTTGCTCTTGCAGTTCTACATAGGCAGACATGCCTTTGCGAGCAAATGCGTGGGCTAGTTTGAAGGCACTCATATTGGTGGCATGCCAACCAGCTAGAGTGATGAATTGGAAGACATAACCAAGAGCACCCAACTGTTCGTTGAACGAAGCAATGGTTTTGTCATCGAGATGATTTTTCCAGTTGAATGATGGTGAACAGTTGTAGGCTAGAAGCTTACCGGGGAACTGTGCGTGAATGGCTTCTGCAAATTGTTTTGCTTCTTCCAAATCTGGTTTTGAAGTTTCATACCAGAGCACATCGGCGTATGGTGCATAGGCTAGGCCGCGAGCGATTACTGGCTCGATGCCATCTTCTACTTCAAAGTAACCTTCTACTGTGCGCTCGCCTTTGATAAAGCGACGATCGGCTGGGTCAATGTCTGAAGTCATCAGTGTGGCGCCGAGGGCATCGGTGCGAGCAACTATGATGGTTGGAACATCTAATACATCAGAAGCCAGGCGGGCTGCTGTCAGTGTGCGGATGAATTGAGCCGTCGGCACTAAAACTTTGCCGCCGAGGTGGCCGCACTTTTTCTCAGAAGCTAATTGATCTTCAAAGTGAACGCCGCTGGCGCCTGCTTCAATCATGCTCTTCATTAGCTCGAAGGCATGCACTGGGCCGCCAAAGCCAGCTTCGGCATCGGCCATGATAGGCACATACCAATCAATATTGCTTTTGCCTTCGCTAACATCAATTTGGTCGGCGCGCATTAGAGCGTTGTTCAAGCGCTTCACTAACTCTGGAGCGCTGTTTGAAGGATAGAGACTTTGATCAGGATAAGTCTGCTTTGAGGAATTGGCATCGGCAGCCACTTGCCAGCCGCTGAGGTAAATCGACTTGAGGCCAGCGCGTACCATTTGTACTGCTTGTGAGCCGTTCATGGCTCCCAGAGCTACGGTGTAGGGCTCAGTGTTTAGAGTCTGCCAAAAGCGTTCTGCTCCCACTTTAGCAAGGGTGTGTTCTACTTTGATTGAGGTTCTCAGGCGCACTACTTCAGCTGCTGTATAGTCTCTTTTGATGCCACGCCATCTTGTGTCTTTGGCCCATTTTTGATTCAGCTCTTCGACTTGTTGGGCAAAGCTTTGTTTGACGCTAGAAGCAGGGCGAGAAGTAGGGAGAGAAGTCGATTGCATAGGGCTGGTCCTCAGAGTGGGTGTGGGTTTTAGATGTAGTTGTAAGCAGGGATGGTCAAGAAATCGACGAATTGATCGGTAAGAATGATTTGGTCTAAAATCTCAGCGGCATCAACAAAGCGTCTGCCGTCAGCATTTGTTAGTTGATTCTCGGTTAGCTTTTTTAAGGCTTCATTGCGCAGTTCTTTGTAGAGCTCTGCGGTGATGATTTCGCCTTCATCGGTTTTGGCAGAACTGCGAATATATTGCCAGATTTGGGCTCGGGAAATTTCTGCCGTGGCTGCATCTTCCATGAGGTTGTGAATTGCCGCTGCTCCCACTCCGCTTAGCCAAGATTCTATGTATTGCAAGGCAACGTCTACATTTGCTGCGACCCCAGCTTTAGTGATTTTGCCACCAGCAATAGTGGTATCGAGCAGGTCTGAAGCGGTTACTTTTAGATCGTTGTGAAGAATATGTACTTGGTTAGGGTTTGTGCCAAGGGTTTCGTCGAAGACTGCTTTGGCCACAGTTACTAGATCTGGGTGAGCAACCCAGGTGCCATCGAAGCCCAGAGATGCTTCGCGATTTTTGTCTTCGCGCACTTTGGCAAAAGCAATTTCATTGATTTTGCTGTCTTTGCGGCTAGGAATAAATGCAGCCATGCCGCCAATGGCATGAGCCCCGCGTTTGTGACAGGTAGCGACTAGCAGTTTGGCATAAGCGCTCATGAAAGGCACTGCCATAGTCACTTGAGCGCGGTCTGGCAGGGCGGGGCGATCGGCTCTGCTGCTGAATTTTTTGATCATGCTGAAGATGTAGTCCCAGCGGCCGGCATTGAGAGCGACGATGTGCTCTTTTAATTCAAAGAGAATTTCTTCCATTTCAAAAGCGGCAAGAATGGTTTCAATCAGCACTGTGGCTTTGATTGTGCCGCGGGGAACGCTAAGGCGATCTTGGGCAAAGTGGAAGACTTGGTTCCACAGTCTAGCTTCGAGGTGGCTTTCTAGTTTGGGTAGATAGAAGTATGGCGCAGTGCCTCGCTCTACCAACTGGCAATGATTGTGAAAGAAGTAGAGGCCGAAATCGAACAAGCTAGCCGAAATTGGTTCACCGTCTACTAAATAATGCTTCTCTGTCAGGTGCCAACCTCTTGGTCGAACCACTAGGGTTGCTAGTTCGCTTTGTTCTTTTAGTGTGTAGGCTTTGCCTTCGGGGCTTGTGAATGACAGCGTTCCTCTCACTGCGTCCATGCAATTGATTTGGCCATCAATAATGTTTTGCCAGGTTGGGGCTAGCGAGTCTTCGAAGTCAGCCATGAATACTTTGGCGCCTGAGTTTAAGGCGTTGATCATCATCTTGCGCTCAACTGGCCCGGTGATTTCAACTCTTCTGTCGGCTAGATCAGCAGGAACTGGGGCGACTTGCCAATCGCCTTTGCGCACATCAGCAGTTTGGGGCAAGAAATCTGGGGTTTCGCCTTTGTTAATTGCCAGTTGGCGCTCTTGACGTACTTCTAGCAGCTTCTTGATGGCCGGGTTAAAGGCGTGGTGTAGGGCTTGAAGAAAGTCTTTGGCTCGCTCGGTAAGAACACGTTCGCTGTCTTGGTTGCTTGTGCCGACTTCTTGCGCTATTTCACTTTCTTGCTTAGTAAGTGCATTGTTGTCGCTGCTGCTGCATCGATTGGCCATTTGTTTGTTCCTATCACGTGTCTTAAGAGCGATTGCTGAATAATCTTGCCTGCTACCTATATATTGATATATTGATTGACTAAAATCAAGTCATCAATATGTTAATCTCGACTTTTACAGACAAAATAGATCATTTCAGCGAATGAGTTGATATATTGAATAGGTTGAGTCAATACATCAAAACCCGGAGAGATTGTTGGTGGTTAGCGTTACCGTTTCTACCCTAGGTAGGCCAAAATTGGAAAAAGTAAACAGTGGACTAGACGGCGTTGTCGTCGCTGAGACAGTAGTTTCAGAAGTTGATGGAAAATTGGGACGCCTGATCATTAAAGGTGTTGATGCTGAGACTCTTGGTTTCACCTCGACCTTTGAAGAGACATGCAGCTTGCTATGGCAGGGGCTAGTGCCAGAGACAATGACCCTGGCCGAGATGAAACAAGCTTTTTACCAAGGGCGTTGCGAAGCCTTTCAGTTGGCCCAAGAAAATCTCAGTCTGTTTAAGAGAAGTGAGCCAATGGAAGTGCTGCGCACAACCACGAGTTTGCTCAGCGGTGGAACTGAGAAAACACTTGCTGCCTATATAAAGATTGCAGCAGCTGTTGGATTCTTTGCTGCTACCTGGTCAAGGGTACAAAAGGGTTTAGAGCCCCTGGCCCCAGATGCCAACCTCAGCCAGGCTGGCGACTTGTTGCGCATGCTGACCGATAAAATGCCAACGCCTGAAGAAATTGCAGCGCTAGATACTTACCTCACAACAGTTTCTGATCACGGTATGAATGCTTCTACTTTTACTGCTCGCGTGGTTGCCTCAACTGAATCAGACAATGTCAGCTGCGTTGTTGCTGCAATTGGTGCCCTAAAAGGACCACTTCATGGCGGCGCTCCTGGTCCGGTTTTGGAGATGCTTAATGAGATTGGCTCGCCTGATAAGGCAGAAGCTTGGCTTGTTAATGAATTAGATCATGGCAAGCGCATTATGGGTATGGGTCACCGCATTTATCAGGTGCGTGATCCCCGTGCGGCAATTTTTGAAAAGGCAATTAGCCTGCTTGAAGAGCAGAATCATTCCGGCAGTGAGCGTCTACTTTTGGCTCGGGCTGTTGAACGCAACGCTGAGCGCATATTGGCTGAGCGTCATCCAGAAAAGCCGCTTAAAGC
>CALRJJ020000403.1:0-5333 GCA_943367505.1 Flavobacterium psychrophilum
ATAAAGATGTACTGGACGGTCTGGTAAATGTCGAAATTGATTTGCCCCAAATTCAGCCAGGCATCTGGGTTGGACAGGGAACGCAAATAGATTCTTCGGTTAAGCTTGAAGCACCGGTCATGATCGGCAAAAATTGCCGCATCGGTCGCGAAACTGAAATTTCTCCTCACACCACCCTCGGTGATAATGTCGTGGTGCAAGAGAAAGCAACTTTGAAGCAGCCAGTGGTCTGGTCTAATGTCTATATTGGCGCCAAAGCGGCATTGCGGGCTTGTGTAGTCTGTAATAATTCCACCATTCACAGCTCGGCTTCGCTGCTAGAAGGGGCTATCATTGGTGATAATTCTTCCATTGGGCAAGAAGCGACAATTAAGTCGGATGTCCGCATCTGGCCTGATAAAAACGTCGACTCTGGGGCGAAAGTACTGAGCTCTCTAATTTGGGGAACGCGGGCCCCCCGCACCTTATTTGGTGCTCATGGCGTGCGTGGCCTCGCTAACGTTGAGATTACGCCTGAGTTTGCTGTTAACCTAGCAGCGGCTTATGGTGCCACTTTGAAGGGTGGACCGGTGCTGGTCAGTCGTGACTATTGGAAGGTCAGTCAGATGATTAGCCGCACCATGGTCTCAGGTCTTGTTTCCGTTGGTATTGAAGTTCAGAACTTAGAGTCAATGTCTTTGCCGATTTCCCGCCATTATGTGAAAACGCAGAGAGCGGCTGGTCTGGTGCATGTGCGTGTGTCTCAGCGCGAGATTGAAAAAATAACGATTGAATTTTTCGACTCGCAGGGTGTCGCCATCACTAAATCGATGGAGCGCAAAATTGAAAGTACCTTCTTCAAGGAAGACTTCCCTCGTTGTTCACCTGCCGATGTCGGCTCAATTTCTTTCCCCAGTCGTGTTCGCGAATACTATGTTGATGAGTTTCTTAACCATGTCAAAGGTCAAGTTTTTGAAGAAGACAAAGTGCCTTTCTGTATTGTTCCAGGCACGAACTATACCCGCGTGACAAAGACAGGAAATTTGGCCACTCACGCACCTAAGGCTGTGATCGACTATGCCATGGCTGAAACAGGTGTGCTGTTGCCTGACTTGCTCGGTCAACTCGGTATCGAGACTGTGGTGCTCAACTCCTCTATTCGCAATACCCCGCCGAAACAAGAAGAGCGCATCACTATGCGTAAGCAGCTCGCCGATGTGGTTAAGGCTCTTAATGCCGATTTGGGCGTGCAAATAGGCAGAAACGGTGAGCAAATGACTTTGGTCGATGAGACCGGTCAGGTCATTCGTGGAGAGCTCTTGCTTGCTACAGTGGCTGATATTATTCTGCGCGACAAGCCAGGCCGTTCTATTGTTGTGCCGGTTAATTCCAGCTCGATAGTTGAGCGCATTGCCTCTCGCTACAACTGCAAAGTAGTTCGATGCAAGGCTTCTGAAACTGAGATTGGTAGCACCACAGCTCGTCTTGAAGAAGCGGTTGTTGGCGGTAGCGCAAATGGTTGTTTCATTTTCCCAGAGTTCCAGAATGGCTACGATGCCATGTTCGCCGTAGGCCAAGTGCTTGAGCACTTGACTTATCAAGGGCGCACATTGCACCAGGCTGTCACAGATCTACCTCCTCTCTACTATCAGGTCGATTCAGTTCATTGCCCTTGGGAACGCAAAGGCCGTGTGATGAGACTACTGGTAGAAAAACATCATGACCGGCCAATGGAACTCCTGGATGGTGTGAAGATTCAGACCAGGCCTGATCATTGGGTTCTGATTTTGCCTGATGCTGTTGAACCGCTCGTGCATGTTTATGCCGATGGTGCCGATTTGCAGCAGACTTCTTCGGACCTGAACGAGTACACTCAGATGGTGAGATATTTACAGCGCGCCTAAGGAAGTAATAGGCTGGAAGGAATAATTAATCAAATCCAGCCATTTTTACTTCGTTTGCAGCTTTGGAATTGGTTGTGAAGAGATTTAATTCAGCTAAAACTGGGCATACCAGACTAGGCTGGCATGGAGGCCTTGTTTTTTATGTTCGGAAAAAACGACGGTAGACACCCGAATAAGTCCGGAAAGGAACGTAAGTTTCTCGATGGCAATCCGGGTAATCCCGCACAACAAGCTCAGCCGGCACCTGGTCGGGCGGTTGACCGGTCGATGTTTGCTAACGGCGCTATCGCGCCGCAACCTGGCGCTCAAGCCGATTGGTCTGTGGCTGTCTCCGAACAGATTCTTGTTTATCACGAGTCTGAACCAGTGGCCCAGGGTCAAGACTGGATGTCGCAGCTCAAGCAAGATTCGTTGCAGTTTCTCGCTGATCAACGGGGCTGTCATCTACAAGAGGTTTATCGCGAGTCGATTTATAAGTCTGGTATTGCCATTCTTGTAGACAAAATTTATGGCTTGCTGCAGCGTTATATGTATGAGTTCAACCAAGTAGCAAATGGTACAGAGCTCCATGTCACTGGTTCTATTTCTGGTGATGTCACTGAAGTGACCAGATATAACCGCTTCCGTGAAGCTGAAGAAACCAAAACTTATTTCCGCTGTCGCTTTTCTACCAAGCTTTGCTCTCTTGTTGTTCGGGGCTGCGACGATATCGTTGAAGCTTTCATAGTTCCTACAAGTAAAGTAATGGCCTTGAGCCGCACTGAAAATGATTATTCGCCACTGGCGACAATCCAGGTTCGCATCACCGAACAAGGAATGATGTGGCGTATGCAAGACAGCAATCCACCCGTCGAGACCTTAGACCAACTTTGTATGTGGCTGTTCTCGGCGATGGTGCAAGAAACCAAAAACTATGCTCGTTTGAACGGAGACGAGATTGCTGGCTAAGCAAAAAGGACTTGTGTTTAGAGAAGACTTAGGTCTTCTCTTTTGCATTTAGAGAAGCAAGCTAAAGCTTCTTAAGGTCACGAAAATGACACCATCTTCGGTATTATTTTGTGGCAAACTCAGCTAAGCGTGTTTTAATACTTGTAGATTTAATTCTCTACGAAGTGGTAAGAACTTGATAGTGGATGGTTTTCAATTTTGATGGATAATCTTGAAATCTAGGAGCTAATTTTCTATGGTCGCTATCAATCCCGAGATGTTGCGGGAGCTTCTCGAAGAGTTCACCGAGAAGGAAGAAGTTACTCGCGAAGAGATGAACGCTATCAATCAGCAGATTGCTGAGTTGGAGAAGCGCATCGAATCGAGCAAGGTAAAGCTTGCTGGTCTAAACAAAGACCGCGAGAAGATCGACCTGATGCGAGAGCGCTATTTATCAGGCAATTGGAAGCTCCAGCTAAGCAATATGTCTGCTGCGGCCTCATCGCCCGCAACTCCTTCGGCCGAACCAGCTGCAGCTCCCCAGCCTGCGGCAGCCAGTCCAGCTCCTACTCCTGCTTCTTCTAGTTCTCATTCTGAAGGTCGTGCTGCTAGAAGAGCCGCTCGTGAAGCCGCTTCTCAGCCAGCTGTCAGCGATTCAAATGCCGCTTCTGTCGAGACTTCTGGATCTACAACTACTCCTGTCGAAGCTCCTGTTGCAGAATCAGTTCCCGCTCCTGTTTCTTCCCCAGCTCCTGTCGCTGCCCCAGAGCCAGTGGCTCCGCCCGTTCCAGAGCCGGTGGTTGAGGCCGCTCCTGTGGTTGAAGTTGCTCCGGCCGCCACTTTCGCTCCTGAGCCTGAACCAGAACCTGTCATGCCAGAGGCTCCGGCAGCTGATGCGCCAACCTTTAGTTCAGTGGCTCAGTTTGAAGCTGCTCAAGCCGAGTCATCTATAGAGCATGCTCCACCAGACGACCCGATCATGAGTTCCTTCAGTTCGGCTCCTTCCAATGCACCTGACATAAATGCTGCTCTGGCTTCCAGTTCCCAGAGTCAAGAAGCGCCTGTAGTTGAGCCTGAGAACTCAGGGTTCTCATGGAGTTCGACTGCTATCAATGCCTTGCCTGCTTCTGGTCAGGATAATTCGGCTAGTCAGAGCCCTGCCGAGTCCGCTCCTATGCCGTCTTCTCCTATGCCTAATCCATGGGGCAGCAGTGAATCTGATGCCTCACAGTCTCAACCAGCGGTTGAACAGCGCCAAAGCGCTGCTGACATCTGGGGCCATCCCGCTGCAACACCTCAAGCCGCACCAGCAGCCCAGCAAGCAGAAGGTGCATGGGGAGATTTTGGTGAAGATTGGCAGATGAAAGAAGCTGAAGCACAGCGTGCTGCAGCCAATAATGCTCCAGTACCACCTCCACCCCCGCCTGCTCCTGCTAGCGAAGGTGGTTGGGGACAAACTGGTGGTGGTTCGCCTTGGTCTAGTCCAGCTACGGCTCAGCCAGCACCAGCTGATTTGCCGCCAGCCGGCGGTGGCTGGGGTCAACCAACCGCAAGCCGTCAAGGCATGCCCGCAATGCAGGCTCCTACAAGTTTCCCTGTAGCTTCACCTCCAGCTCCTGACGCTGCAGCCTCTAGCAATCCTGCTGCCGATGCCTGGGGACGTAGTGGTCAGGCTTCGTCTTCTGGCTGGGCTACTCAAGGCAGTCCTTGGGGTGATCCCGCTGGTCAAGCGCAACCGCCAGCGCCTGCCGCCGCTCCTGCAAATCCTTTTTCTCAACCGCAAGCTTCGCAGCAACCAGCTCAGCTGCCCGGAACTCCCATGCCAGCTCCTGAGCAAGGGGCCGGAGGCGATGAGTCGCGCTCTAGTTTAGCCAGAGCGGCAGATGGCGCCTTGATTAGTCCTGTTAAAGGTCGCAGACGTGGCGCCGGTACTCCAGCAGCATTTGACTGGGGCTCGCCCGATAGTTCTTCTTCTGGCAACGCTGGAGACCCCAATCAGCCGGGCGGTTCCGAAGATTCTGGCGACAACAAGAAAATAGACGACGTTTTGAAAGGTCTATTTAAGTAGAGAATTTGGACAATATGATAAGACAGCCGTCATACAGTTCGTAAAGCTGTTTGTTAACATATGCTGCGTTGAAAGCGTTCTCAAGTCAGAGCGCTTTCTTGCTCGTTGCCAATATTCTCTGGGAGAGTCTGAGTTGAAACAAGTTTGCTCCATGATGGCCGGCGTGGTCATCGAAATTCTAGTCAAGCCCGGTGATCAAGTTAGCGACGGCACTGACGTAGCTATTCTTGAATCGATGAAAATGCAGTTGCCTGTGGCATCAAGCGAATCAGGCAAAGTCGAAGAAGTAAAAGTCGCAAGCGGCGACTTTGTCAACGAAGGCGATTTGATTATCACTCTTAGCTAGAATTTATTGGAAGTTATGTTCGAGTCATTGCCAAACAGTGTGCATGTATTTGAGGTGGGTCCGCGCGATGGGCTGCAGAATGAGTCTGCGCTCATTGCTACAGCCGACA
>CALRJJ020000404.1:0-5331 GCA_943367505.1 Flavobacterium psychrophilum
TTTGAATAATCGAGTCGAAGCTTTCTTTTGGACCTAGCTGTTGATTTGGTGAAACCTGATCTATTTTGTTACTAGGAAAAGTTTCTAGGATATTCGGTCTATCGAAATTGGGTTTATCGAAAAGGGGCTTATGGAAACCTGGCTTGAATATTGGTGGCTCGGGCCGCTCAATTCCAACAATCGGGCCGCAGGCAATATAGCCATCTTCATCGCGAATGCAAACATCCGGCTGCACTCTTTTCGGTAGAAGGTTTTTAAAATCTTCTGTGCTTAGTTGGCCGTAAATAGACTGGCCTAAACGTGCGTGATTATCAACGGTATCGGGTCTTTTGTCGTTATTTTCGATTTCAAAGTTTGACATGGTAATCCCCTTTTTTGAGATTCTGTACTGTATTGGGGTGAATAGTTGAACTATAGGGATTAGCTGTGACTCATTGGTGACCATCGGTCCAATTACTCGTTTGGGAAAAGGAGAAAAGAGCATGCTCTTTTCTCCTTTTCCCTTTCCATAAGGGCCAGTGATCGTGATTCTTATTTTTCCAAGTAGTCTGGTATTTGTAATTGCGGTGGATATTTCTCACTTGGTTTGTTGTCCGGCCTATAAGGAAGTGGCAGCGGTTCATATGGACTAGGACACTTCCCGCTCGGAGGTTCTTTAGGCTCGAAGGGCAGTGGCAGAGGTTCGTACGGTTTCGGAAACTCACCGCTCGGAGGTTTTTTTGGCTCGAAGGGCAAGACCGGAATTTCATAGAAGCCGGGACACTTACTCCTGGGTGGGTCAAGAGGCTCCTTTGGATTGGGCGATATCTCAATTGGTTTTTCTTCAGGGCGTGGCGAACCAACGATTGGACCGCAAGCAATATAGCCATCTTTATCGATAATGCAGACATCTTTGGGTCTCTTCGCCGCCATGAGCAGTGCGAGTTCTTTCAATGTCATATTTGACAGACTCGACTCGCTAAGAGACGAGCCTGCCACTGCGCTATCGGAGCTATTGCCATGGAAATTCTCTGCCGCTAATTTAGTCATTTAGTAATCCCCTTTTTGAGAGTGTGCAATGTATTGGGGTGATTACAGACAATATAATTCGGATTTGTTACGCCTTAGTGACTAGCTTTGATTCTTGCCCTGATTGCTGGCAGTGCCTTCTCTGCTGCCTCCTCACCAGATCTGATAGCTTCAATAAGATCTGCTCGATTGAAGTTATGGAGGTTCAGCTTATCTGCATTCGGTTCGATGGAAATGTCTGCTTGACCAGCGGGCTTGTCTTCTATTTCAGCCATGAGAATTCCAATTAGTTGGTCTCCATAACTTGAAAATGTATTGAATTTGCTTTTGTCATTACCTTTCAAAAAAGAATGTAACTTTACTGCCACCACAATTTGCGCTCCTACCGCTGTCGCCGGCTCGGTTGGTAGATTGTTTCTCAAACCGCCATCTACGAAAAGCTTTCCGTCAGTTACTACTGGCCTGTAAAGCAGGGGGACGCTACAACTAGCCTGCACAGCTTTGGCTATATTGCCCTTGTCTAACCAAACCGGTCTGGTATCACCTAGGTTAACTGTCAGAGCGGCGAAGGGCGTTTTTAGTTGTTCAATTTTTTCGATTCCTGGCGGCAGGTTGCGCTCAATAAATTTGGCAATAGAATTGCCGCTGTATAGGCCGATTGGCGGCTTGAGAAAGATTAGGCGCTTAAGCATGTAGGGCGGCACACCAAGAGCGGCTTTGAGCTTGAATGGAATAGGATAGAAAGCTTTCTTAAGTTGATTGCTTAGAACCAGTTCTTCGATATCTGTAGCCGGAATGCCTGCACAGTAAAGGCTTCCTACTAGCGCACCGACACTGCTGCCCACAAGAAAATCAACATGTATCTTTTCTCTCTCGAATACTTTTAAGACACCGATGTGTGCGGCGCCTCTGGCACCACCCCCCGCTAAAATTAGAGCTAGCCTTGGGTTTTTGACTTCATTGAGTAAATTTCCGGTCTCAACAGGCAAAGTTGGTTGGTAGATAGACTGACCTTCGCCAGAGGAAGGGACCGTGTCAACGGCAACTGTGGGGGCGGTGGCCTTTGTTGGCGCGGTGGCCGCCGCGCCCGTGGTCGGCTGG
This sequence comes from Flavobacterium psychrophilum, assembly GCA_943367505.1. Taxonomy (GTDB): domain Bacteria; phylum Cyanobacteriota; class Vampirovibrionia; order Obscuribacterales; family Obscuribacteraceae. Next base: position 2,110 of record CALRJJ020000404.1, read on the forward strand.
GCCAACACCGGCAGACAATGGCAACAGAAGAGCCAACTATTTGAGACAATTGCCAGGGCTGTTAGATAAATTTTGATTTTATTTGTCATAGGTTGGCACAAACATCCTCTTATGACATTTTTCTGCTAGATTCATTCTTGTTTCGTCTAGACCTGCTCGCCTCTGCTTTGTTCCATTGTTTATGTCTACTTATAAGGATTCCCGATGCCTGAGCCTGAAGCCAGTAACGCTGATAGCGATTTGAGTCCTGCGCAGATTGCCCAGGTACTTCGTTTGAAGGCCTTAGCTGATCAATGCTTTGGTCCCGTGGTAGTGGTGAGCCGTGGCCAGCGACATTCGTTTGTTGATCGCATCTCTGCTTTCCATGAAGGTCAAAAATTATTGGCTAAAGATCGAGTATTGGCCTATGTCTTGCTTGAATATCTCAACGCATCTATTGCTGCCAGCAAACTACCCGTGGTGCTTGCTGACGGAACAACTTTTGAAGATGACGGTGCGGCTATTAACTTTATTGGTCAGTCAGAGCCGCCAATTGAGCTTGAGACTGAGATTCTAGAGCTTGTTCAGGCCAAGCAAAAGAATGCGCGACTCTATCAATATGGTGTCTCTATTTTTAGAGGTACGGCCGCACCGAAGAACTTTTCTCAGGCTAAAGATTTGTGGCGTAAGCGGGCTGAGCTTGGCGATCTTGATTCGCAGTTTGCTATCGGTGACATTCTCTTTAACGATAAAGAGTACGATGAAGCTGTGAAGTGGCTAGAGATGGCTGCTGGTGTCGGTCATACTGATGCCACTTTTGCCTTAGGGCTCTGCTATTTAGATGGCCTGGGTGTTGAACAGAATCTTGAGAGAGCTTCGGGCTGCGCTTTACTGGCCGCGGAGAAGGGCCACGCCCATGCCCAATATACTATCGGCGTCACTGAAAAGGATCCGCTGGAAAAAAGACGCTGGCTAGAGAAGAGCGCTGCTCAAGGTTTCGCTCCGGCCAAGAAAGCTCTGGCTGAGATATAGGTTCTGTTGTTTATATCACCTAGATGAGTATAAATAGATGAGTCATTGCTGACTGGTTTCTTTCATTGTCTTAACTAGTCTAATACTGCCGTCTGTTTCAACACAGAAGATCCAGTTGGCCGTGGCGATATATTCTGGCAATTGTGGCTGGCGCAAGAGCACGTGAAAGACGTCTGTGTCTTCTGGTTCGTCGTCTAAAATTGCTGAATGACAGCCCCCTTGAAGATGGGCATCGTTAGGCAAATCGCCGCGCTTTGGCCAGGACAGCACTGAGCGATGCATCTGCCGTGTTTGAAGGATTTTATGGTCGCTGTTCGATACCAGGTAGCGCACGTCACCGCCAAGCAGAAATACGCCAGGTTCAGTGGTGCCAGGAAATTGGTAAACCCAGTAGGTGTTTTTGTCGTCTTGGTTGGGAATGGCTGCATAGTTCATCAGCGGCCCTGTACTTTTCAATTTTGATTGGCAGGCGCTCAGGGCTTTGGCCCGTCTGAAAAACTCAGCTTTATCGAGTTTGAAAATATCGTATGACTTCACCTCGGCAGGTTTGTCTGGTTTGAGTGTGACTTCGTAGGCAATGAGAAAACTTTCGCCATCATCGCCCATCGTGCCAAAGGCGACATGCCAAATATCGTGCTCCGGATAAGCTACAAAGAGTTTGAAGCTAGCCGCATTCTTAACCTGCGCGAGCAGGGCGTCGGTTGCCTGTGAGCAAGCTTTGTCGTATTCGTAGAGATCTTTGCCTCTCTTTGTAATTGAACCGAGAACCAGCGCATTAGGTGGCTTAATTGTTCCAGCGGGCGCAGGCACCTCTGGCTGGCCTTGAGCGCTCACCGGGGGCGCGAAAGGCAAAGTCTGGGCTTGTCCAAATGCTACGCAGAAGAGCGATGCCAGCAACTTGGTGGATGTTCTTGCTAGTTTCTTCATCGATTTTCCTATGGATGCCTTAGTAGACAGTGTAGTGCAGAAGGTATAGAGATGCGTATGGATATTTAATCTAATCGCATGAACTTTTTTGTTTGGCAGAACGTATCTAAATGTATGGACACACAGAGGAAACGCTTCATTGTTAGGTTGTTTTGTCTTCGGCTATTAGCTCTAGCACTGCTTTGCTGCGCAAATTTTGTGGTGTTCAGTCAAAGTGCCATGGCTCAAGAGGGAAATCTTCAGACAAATCTTCCCTCAGACCCGCCGACGCGCCTTCCTCGCCCTGGTCGTGGTCATGGTCGGTACATGCGAGAAGATGCTCGGCAAATGGAAGAAGCTAGCTCTCCGCTAAGTCGTCCGACAGGTCTTCCTTTTGACGGTCGTCCGTTTGCTCTTGGTGTTGAGCATAAGCAGTTAGTTCCAGGTAACCTCAGTGGCTCTTCTGTCGTCGATTCCGCTGCTCCTCTTAAATCTCAACAGGGTCTTTTCGATAAGCCGGTAACTTCTATGTTTGCCTTGCAAGACTCCCGCAATCTATTGAATAACCCTGTTCTGAACGCTAATCTGCAAAGCCGTTCGGCGGAAATGCCAGTTCTTTCAGTGCAACTGCTTTCAAACTTCGATGTGGAGTTAATTGTCGACTCTTCTTTATCGATGCGTCGGCGCGACTGCCCTAATTTCTTGTCGCGTTGGGAATGGTGCGGCATGCAAACAAAAGAGCTATCTAGGGATTTGGCTCCTTTCGTTGTTAAAGGTCTTACACTGACTGAGTTTGCATCTGACTATCAGGTTTATCCAAACTCTAAGCCAGAGCGCATTAATCAGTTGTTTGAAAACCCTGACTTTATGTGGGGCACGAAGTTAGCTGAACCTTTGCAAGACAGGCTTAGCAATTTCTTTGCCAGACGTCGCTCGGGTTCTAAGCCCATGCTAATTGCTGTGATAACCGATGGTGTGCCCACCCCCAAGTATGAGCCGATGTTGGTAATTCAAACTTTGATCAACGCCACTAAGAAAATGCGTGATGCCAGCGAAGTGACTGTGGTGTTTTTCCGGATTGGCGGTTCCGATGAAAAGGGTAGACGCTTCTTAAGTGAGCTTGATTACAATTTGGTCAAATATGGTGCCCGGTTTGACATTGTTCGCACAGTATCTTTTGAGCATCTGCAAAAAGTAGGCTTGTCGCAGGCCCTGGTGCAAACAGTGCAAGACTTTGCTGTGCAGAGTAAGAATAGGAAGAGTGCTAGCAAAAATGACGAGTAGAGTGGTCCTGGAACTCTAACA
>CALRJJ020000405.1:0-5322 GCA_943367505.1 Flavobacterium psychrophilum
CGGCTAAGCATTCGTTGTACTGACCCTGGCGAAATTTGATCTCGGCCAAATTGGCATACGACATCAGCTTTTGCTCGGGGGTGATGGTGCCAATTTTGAGAATTTGCTCTAGGTCGTTTATGGCTTCGCTGTCTTGGCTGAGCATATAGTGACAATTAGAGCGCTGAAAGAGCTTATCTATATTGTTGTCTTTGCTCAGGCTTAGTGATTTATCTATGTCGGCTAAAGCCGCCTGGTACTGTTTCAGCGACAGATAAGTATTAGAGCGAAGGAAGTAAGCTGAGGCATTCTTTTCGTCTAGCTCAATGATGTGATTGAGGTCGAGCAGGGCAGCGTCATATTTTTGCAAGGCAAAGTGTAATGCTGCCCTTTGAAAGAGTTTGGTGATGTCATTAGGTTCGCTCTTGAGCTTTTCACTTACTACTTCAGTAGCTTTGACCAGGTCAGCGTTTTTGTGCTGTGCCGCTAAGACAGGAAGGTTTTGCATGCCTGCTAGTAGGGCGCTAAATAAAGCTGCTTGAAGCTTTTGGCGATGTCTCATTTTCCGCTCTATTTTCTTACTACTAATGTCTGACTACTAAGCAGCGACTGCGAAGAAATATAGCATTAGTAGAATTTGACCGGTTGTCAAAAGTGTTGATTTTCTCATATTGGCTGGTCTTCCCACTAAATTGCTGCTTGCGCTAGTGAGCCTAAAAGAGCGCTCAATACTTCAGCGAGGCAATTAAGGGCAATGAAATTAACAGCAAGGCCAGCAACGAGCACGAGAGCGCAGCAGCGGCGCAGCCAACGCGGTCAAGCGATCTCAATTTTGTCGATTGTGCTGGCAGTTTTCTGTATCGGTTTCATAGGCGTTGCTTCCTGTGAAATTGCTCGTCTATTGATTGCTCGTGACCAGTTGCGCACCGCTGTTGAAGCAGCGGCTTTAGCCGCTTCTGCCTCTTTGAGCTCTGTCAATTCTACTGATGGTATGGCCCTGCACGACGGCGCTATTAAGCAAGCCCTGCAGGTTTTTGTTTCTAACGATGTGATGGGCTCTAAGCTCAACCGCTCTCGTGAGGCAGCAGGCGATCCAACTCTGGGTGAAGCGCTGTTGGCTTTTCGCTTTCTTGATCCTAACAATCGCAACGTTGAAGTTGCTCGTGGCGATGCCCATGGCAAGGTGGTTGAAATTACTGCTCGTTATGGTCTTTCTTCAATGTTCGGCAATATGCTTGGTCTCACTGTTAGTGGTTTTCCTCTGCGGGCTGTCGCCACCGGTGGTGCCAATCCAATTGATATTGAGATGTGTTTTGATATCTCTGGTTCGATGGGCTTCTATACACCCGTGAGTTTCGTTCGCCGTACTTCGACAAGCGCTGACCCGGTTTCGCCCAATCGTTATGATATTGCTGTTTCTGGTGGCCGTCTGATGCAAGGTCGCCTTGACCGCCTCGGTGCTACTTTTGACCGGGCCATGGCGCCGCAAGACTTATTGCCCGGCACTAACCCTAATTTCTCACCTGATTTGCGCGGCCTGGCCGATGTTGGTGCCGCTGGTGGTGACAATGACGGCAATCCGGCCAGCTTTACTGATCTGGTGGTAAATATCGATGGGCAAGATACTTTCTCTGGTATCAGCAAAGATGGTTTTGACTTTCCCAATATTGCCACTGTGACCGAGGCTGCTCGGGGAAACCTGGAGAGTGCCGCGGTATTTTCTAGCAGTCATGCTGCTCTTTCACTCCCTGTGGCTCCCCGAGCTGGTTACAAGGCCAAGTATCTTGAGCTAGCGGCCAAGAATGTTCATCCTCTGTTTGACGCAAAAACGGCGGCAACTGATTTCTTTCGCATTCTCAACAATTCTACTGATGCCAGGTTTGGCTTAGTTGCATTCGACCATGAAATAGGCACAGATTCTGGTCATACTTTCCACGAAGCAAATGTGTCGCGCAGCTATGCACCGGCCGGGGCGGCCGATTTCCCTTTGCCTCGCTTTGCAGTGGACGCTGATCAATCTCACTTTGACGAGATTATGAATGTTATTCCGCAATTCACTTGCCGTGGTGCTACAGCGCTGTACCGCTCATTTAATCAAGCGGCCCAAGATGTTACTGGTGGTGGGCGGGCTGATGCTCGCAAAGCGATTGTGCTTTTCACCGATGGCATGGACACTGTCGATCGTTCCCCTTCAGTCTCAGCGATGCGGGCGGCCCAAGCCAAGGCTAAAGGTGTGAGGCTCTTCTGTGTTGGCTTGAGTATGGATCCAGCCACTGAACATGAACAGAGATCTAATCTTCAGGCTCTGGCTAATATGGTCGGCAACGGCAGTAAGGTCTATGTGGTTAATGACCCAGCTCGTTTGAAAGGTGCTTTTTCTAGCATTGCCAGAGAGTTAACCCAGCTAGTTCAGTAAATAATTTGAGCACAGTAATTAAATCGAGAGGTTCATGATGTCGGGCAGACCAATAGCTAAATCAAAAGCTCGCACTAAGCGAGGGGTCTATATGGTTGAAGCGCCAATTGCTATGTGGCTGGTCTTTGTCTTCTTGCTCATGCCCTTTGTCATCATGGGTTCGCTTGCTCTGCGTACTGCCTTTCTATACTCGGCTGCCAAAGATGGTGCCCATGCTGCAGCGAGGGCGAAGACCTATTCTTTAGGCACAGCCGAGAAGCCGGCTGCTGTGGTTGAAGCGAAAGAATCTGCCGAGCGCACCGGTCATAGTTTTAGTGGTGTAGAAATAGTTTCAGTTGATACCAAGATTGTTGAAACCAATTTGGCCAGTGGCGCTGAAAGCTTTGTGGCTGGCCCCTTGGCTCAGCCCGCTGATGTTTCGAAGAATCTCTATCAGTTGCAAGTAACAGTGCAGGCCAATGTTGAGCCTCTAATTAGATATCAGTTGCCCTTCTTTGGTGACGTGCCCGGCCTGACATCGGCGATGAAGTTGACGGCCGTTGCCAGTGAGATGGTTGAGAATCCTGATGGCTTGAATAAGTAAGATTGAACAAGTAAGACTGAAGTCAAATAGTGAGAGTAATGAAAAAGTTGAAACAAGCAAAAAGAATGCGCCGCAGCCGTGGTACGGCCATGATCGAAGTAGCTTTCGCCGCCATGGTTATGGCACTAATGGCTGCTTTCGCTATTGATATTGGGGTGGCTCTTTTAGCCTACGGCCATGTTGATAGAAGTGCCCGCGATGCCGCTCGAGCTGCCGCTCAAGGGGCGACTCTAGCTGAGTCGAAGAATCTCGCCAATCTGGCCTTGCGCACTTCGCGGGTCAGTAGCCCACTTTTGCAAGATCCAGTTGTCTCGGTACTGAGTTATAACGACTTTAGCGGCAATCCACCTGAAGGTGTTAGCCCAACTGTTACAGTAGAAGTTCATTCTAAAATTAGAGTGCCAGCTCCAATATGTATTTTTGGCAGTAGTATTGGCACCGACGCCTATGACATCAAGCGCGCTTATACCTTCCCTATCGTTCGCCTGTCTTTCGACCCTGCTGCTCCGTAGTCAATAAGCGGCTGCTTTCTTCGAGATTAGTGCTCAAAATAGACTAATATATTTAGATTGCAGCTGAGGATGAAGATGCGCTGGCGGTTGCTAACTACATATTTAGTCTTGCTGTCCTGTTCGGTCAGTGCGGCTTCTGCTCTTGAAGAAACTGAGTCTTACGCGCAAGGCACTGCTCTGTTCAAGAAACAGGAATATTTGCAGGCTTTTGATAGTTTTGCCAAGGCCGTGCAGCTCCAGCCAGATAACGCCGATGCCGCCTATTACCTTGCGGTTACCTTGCACCATTTGGGGCATCTCGATAAAGCTAAAGAACAGTACAAGTTTGTGGTTGATTCTTTCCCGGGTACTGCCGCGGCCCAGCAGGCGGCTTCAATTTTGCGCCAGCTAACGGTGGCCAAGCAGGCTGAAACCGCTGGTTTGCCAAAAGAGACCTGGGTGAAGTATGAGCGCCGTGGCAATTCTATTGAAGTTGACGGCCTGGTCAACAATCATCCGATTAAGTTCGATTTTGACACAGGGGCTGAGCGTTGCTTGCTCACCCCCGTGCAGCTGAAACATTTAGGAATGCCTATGCCGACTGGCTCGCCCAGTGGTTACGGGGCTGGCATTGGTCAGAGTAAACCAATTCCTGTGTGGCATATCAATGTTGATTTGAAGGTTGGTCGCATTGAAAGACGCAATTTTCCTGTATTAGTTAGCAGCGTGCCCATGGATTTTCCATTGCTTGGCCAAGATTTTTATCGTGATTTTGAATACTCTATTGACTCGGCTAGCAAAACAATTTCTTTTCGTCAGCGCGCTCTTGATTCAGCCGCTGTTGTGAAAAAAGCAGCTCCGGCTCTTACTGTTGATTCGGCTGGTCATTATATTTTCAATGTTCCTTTTGTTAAAGAAGGCAATTCTTTGATAGTTTCTGCCTTGATAAACGGTAAGAGTGTGCCCATGGTTTTTGATACTGGTGCTGTCTTTTGCTTGTTTTCTAAAAGTGAGGCCAGTCAGGCTGGTATTAGTATTGACACTCGTCGGCCAGCCTTTCCCATTTCTGGCCTAAGTGGTCAGACCATGGCCCAAGTTGGTGTTATTGGTGGTATCAAGCTGGGGCCAATTGAAAGGCGTAATTTTGCCATAGGCATAAGCGATCAAGCTAATACGGCCAAGCCGCTGCTTGGTCAAGACTTCGTGGGCGACTGGAATTACACGATTGACAATCAGCAGCAAGTGATTCGCTTTACAAAAAATACGCAGTAAATTTTAACTATCAACCTGAAATTGACGTTTTCCTTCAATCAAAGTTTGTTTGAAGAATTCAATCATACGTTTAATTTCTTGCTCTGAGCCGAGCTGGTGACCTGCTCCCCGCACGGCAACGAGTTTGTTGGGCACGCCTGATTTCTGTAACTTTTCTGCTAGCTCTTCACTTTGGGCAAAAGGAACAAGATCGTCAATGTCGCCGTGCACAATTAAAAAGGGTGGATCACTCTTGCTGACATAAGTAATAGGGCTGGCTTCTGTAGCCAGTTCTACTTTGTCGGACGGGAGGCCGCCCAGCAACTTTGCCACCGGTCCATCGGCTGTGTCGTAATCAATTCGTGTTCTTGAACCAGCCTGTCCTTTGACTGAATTTAAATTAGTCAGACCGCACCAGTCGCAAACTGCTTGAACTTGACTGGCTTTTTCTAAATCAGATTGAGCAGTATCACCACTGTGGTCTCCGCTTAAGGAGCCAAGAAGAGCGGCTAGATGTCCCCCGGCTGATACTCCCCAAACACCTATGCGATCAGGGTTGTAGCCATAGTCGTGAGCCTTAGAGCGGAGAAAAGCAATAGCTT
>CALRJJ020000406.1:0-5302 GCA_943367505.1 Flavobacterium psychrophilum
ATATGCAATTTTTGCTTAGAGTAGCCAGGGCATTAGCATTGGTTTTGGCGGAAGTACCAGGCGCTACACCAAAGTATCCGGCCTCTGGGTTAATGGCATATAGCTTGCCATCCTTACCCGGTCTGATCCAGGCAATGTCGTCACCGACGGTGGTCACTTCCCAACCATTAAGGCTCTTCGGTGGAATGAGCATGGCAAAGTTGGTTTTACCACAGGCGCTTGGGAAGGCTGCAGCCACATAAGTTTTCTCGCCTTGAGGAGTTTTTACTCCCATGATTAGCATATGTTCGGCTAACCAACCATCGTTCTTGCCGATGTGCGAGGCAATACGCAGGGCGAGGCATTTTTTGCCGAGCAAAGCATTTCCGCCATAACCAGAACCGTAGGACCAAATTTCTTTGGTCTCAGGGAAATGGCAGATGTATTTGTGCTCAGCATCGCAAGGCCAAGCCACATCTTTCTCACCGGGCGAGAGTGGGTGGCCAACACTGTGGAAGCAAGGAATGAATTCGCCTTCATTGCCGAGTACATCTATTACCGGCTTGCCCATGCGGGTCATGAGCTTCATGTTGACAGCTACATATGGCGAATCGGTAATTTCAACGCCAATTTGAGAAAGTGATGAGCCTAGTGGGCCCATGCTGAAAGGAATGACATACATGGTGCGACCACGCATGCAACCCTTGAAGAAGTCTTTGAGGATAATTCTGGCGGTCTCAGGTTCCATCCAGTTATTGTTGGGGCCGCAATCTTCTTTGACTTTAGTGCAGACAAAGGTGCGGTCTTCGACACGGGCCACATCAGAAGGGGCCGAGCGGGCCAGGTAGCTTCCTGGGCGTTTTTTGGGATCAAGCTTTATCAGAGTGCCGGCTTCGACCATTTCTTCGCAGAGGCGGTCATATTCTTCTTGGCTACCGTCGCACCAATAAACGCGATCCGGCTGGCAGAGCGTTACTGCTGCGGTGACCCAATCCAGAAGTGCTTGGTTCTTGACCGTGTAGCTCATTTCAACCGCTGGTGCGGTCTTTGCTAAGGTCGATTCCGTAGTCGGCATCTCTTACATCTCCAAGGTGAATGCCTTGGAATGTTACAACATGTGAGTAAATCTTCTCTGAGTTTTATTGATCATTCATTATTGAAGTAGATACGGCCCTATAACGCTCGCGAGGCTAGTTGATCACTATGTACTATTTCCTCATGTTCTTTTCCAAAAAGGTAACAATGAGCAACTACGAGCTGAGCATATTCAAGCTCGCCGTCAGCTTGCTCTCTATGGTTATTGGCGCTTACTTCGCCTGTTACCTAAGGCCATTTCTTTTGCCCATGCTGGTGGTCGGCTCGCTCTTAGCAGTTTGGGCAACTATTGCCTGGTGGAAAGGAATGGATCAGGAGCAATTTTGAACTTTCACTTGAGGGCTAATTAGATGGATCTTCATCGCAGCATGAGACGATTTCGCTTAGCTAGCCGAGAACTGTTCAACAACTACTTTTTAGACGAACAAGCCGACGAGGTTGACGATAGGCTGTTGGATGGCTTTGATGCAGTGGAAAACCTGCTCTTTGCCACGTTAGTACTTGAGCCTTGCTCCGTGCCGCCAGGTGCCTCTAATTTTCAATACGGAATTGATGCTCATCCATTTATTCGAGTGCGCTTGCCTAATAACGGCGACAACGGAGACCTGCTCGAAATCGATGAGCCCTTATGTGCTCCGATATTGATCAATCGCGAGAAGAATTCAGGATACTGGGACTACCCACTTGATCGCTTCAGCAATGAAGCAAAATTGCTTTTTGTCGGATTCTTTGATTGGGATGCCCGTTATTGTCGCGACAATACTTATGTGCTAGTGCAGATAAGTGACTGGCCGTCTCATCCTGAGGTGATAGGCAAACGAGCCCTGGTAGAAGCACAGTATGTGCAATACGAGTTAATAGAAAGCTAGTTGCCTGTTGAAAAAAAAGCTGACACTACTGCTGATGTCACACCTAAGTAGCACAAGGCTAGCGACACTAGCCCCAGATATCTTTTACTTCTTTGGGGTTGTGATAATAGATTGATTGAAGTAGGCCAATAGCGATTAAATCAACAATTAAAGCGGTACCACCATAGCTAAGAAATGGCAGGGGAACACCTGCTACAGGCATGCAACCAATTGTCATGCCAATATTGATAAAAGCGTGAAAGAGGAACATACACATCAAACCAATAGCCATGGCTGCCCCAGCGGGGTCACCTCGGTTAGGATTGCTCCTCGCTTGATGGGCGATAAAAAGTGCTCGCAAGCAAATAATGCCATAGGCAATGACAATCAGGACGCAGATACGGAAGCCCAGCTCTTCGCCGATAACAGCGAAAATAAAGTCAGTATGCCTCTCTGGAATAAAGGCACCCTGAGCCTGGTTGCCGTGGCCCAGACCAGCACCGTTAATGCCACCAGAGCCGATGGCAATGAGGCTTTGCAAAATGTGGTAGCCCGAGCCGCGCGGATCGTCGTAGGGATTGACGAAACTAGTTAGTCGCTTCTGTTGATACTCTTTGAGCAAACCCCAGAGGTGTGGCCGCGCATGGCCACAGCCATAGTTTGCGCCCATGACCACAATAATCATGCCGAGACGAAGCCAGATCTTCCAATCAAATGTGCGCCAGAAAATTAGCAGCACTCCAGCTAGAACAGCCAGGAATATGTACCACCAATCAAGGTTTACAGCGTTCAAGATCAAAGATATCAAAGGGCTTATCAGCACTAAAATATCGACTATGGTGGCCCCAGACCAGTAAGAGAGGCCAAGAAATACAGCGCCAAAGGTTAGTGAAGTGCCTAAGTCAGGCTGTTTAAATACCAGTATGGCTGGGAGCAAAAGAATGCCAAGAATTTTAAAAATGTCGAAGAAAGAATTGATGCGATGGTTTTTCAGCCAGGATGACAGTGAAAAAATCACCACTAACTTAGCCAATTCTGAGGGCTGCAGGGTTATCGGGCCAAGAGCTAGCCAGCGTTGAGCCCCTTGAGCTGAGTGACCCTTGATCATGACCGCTACAAGCAGAGCAATATTGACAAGATACATCAGGGTAACCATCCACTTATTCGTCCACAGTTTGTGGGGAATACGACTGACAATTACCATCAAGAAGAGGCCAGCATACATATACTGTAGCTGTTTATCGAAATAGCCCTGGGTGTGTTGCGACAAGTGCAGCACACTAAGACCAATAGTGATTAAAAAAGCCGTAGCCCCGAGGAGCCAAAAGTCTATGCCGCTAACGACATTGAATAGGCTCCTCAGGGAGGACGGGATTAGTGTTGATGTTGCGACTCGAGACGTCACTTAAGTATTTACACTAGCACTTTGAGCGGAGCAGTCTGAAGTTAGCTATTAAGCTAGCCCGACGCTCATATTGTTGCAGATCAAAGTGAGTTGTGTCTTTGTCGAGCTCAAAGTAGCGGCCGACCACTGCCATGAGTTCTTCTTCTAGTGTCTCTAGTCGTCCGGCCGGCAACTCTAGACGGTCATGCGTGAGCATACTGCGCATTCTGTCTTTAGCTGTAGAGCGAACATCGTCAGTCTTCGGTGGGAAGATCCAGCTGAATAATTGTAGTTGCATGGTGACCTCCCTTAAACCCGGACAGTGGGATTAAAGAAGCTGACAATCTTGTTTATCCAAGTAGAGTTCTTGGATTCAAGATCCATTATCGCTACATCTTCGCCACGTATGCGGCGAGCAATATTGCGATAAGCGAGGCCAGCTCTAATGTTGTCAGTGCCCGAAATCGGTTCGCCTTTGTTGGTTGAGATGATGATGTCTTCATCTTCTGGCACAACTCCGAGAAGCTTCACTGAGAGGATTTCGAGAACATCATCAACGCTCATCATGTCGTTATTGGCAACCATGGTTGGTCTATAACGATTGAGAACCAAGCGATACTCTTTGATTTCGTCTTTGCGAGCTTCTAACAAACCAATAATACGGTCTGCGTCGCGCACTGCAGACATTTCTGGTGTGGTGATGACGATTGCTTCGTCAGCGCCAGCAACAGCGTTCTGGAAGCCTTGCTCAATACCGGCAGGGCTATCAACGAGAACAAAGTCATACATGCTCTTCAGCTCAGTACAGAGTGTCTTCATCTGTTCTGCATTAACTGCTGATTTGTCTCTTGTTTGAGCAGCAGGAAGAAGGCTCAAGTTAGGCAGCTTCTTGTCTTTGACAAGAGCTTGCCGTAGTTTGCAGCGCTCTTCAACAACGTCGACTAAATTATAGACAACGCGATTTTCGAGGCCCATCAAGATATCCAGGTTGCGTAGTCCTATGTCCATGTCAACCAGTGCAACGCTCACCCCTGTTGAAGCAAGAGCGACGCCAATGTTGGCAGATGCTGTTGTCTTGCCAACACCACCCTTGCCGGAGGTGATTACGATTACTCGTCCGCTCATTTAGTGTCCTCGTATGGCTTTGTGATAACGAATGAAAACTTGTTTGAATAACTTGCTTTGAGAATTTGGCTAGTCAATTTTGTTCTTTTGAATGCGAATCTTGCCTTCAACAATACGGGCAATCTCTGGACCAGTACCGTTCGCATAGGTAATGCGTGGACGGTCAGGAGCGCGCGCAATAGCGTGGGCAATACGAATTTGAATTGGTTGAAGATTGAGAGCTCTTATTTCGGCTTCGGTATTACCACCGATACCAGCATGAGCAATGCCTCTCAAGCTGCCCCAAACTGTAATGTCGCCCTCGGCCATAATCTCAGCGCCAGGATTGACGTCGCCAACGATAACGAGATCGCCTTTGTGAGAAACTACTTGGCCCGAGCGCAAAGTCTGTTTTACATAGAGCACTTGCGGTAGCACCACACTAGTGCCGTCTTTGTTTACTTCAGCTGCTGCTTCTGGAAGCGGCGTGTCTTCAACTGTGTCGTGCTCCATTTCGATCATGGTGACATCAAGTTGCACGCTGCTCTTTTGGCTCTCAGCGTCGGCTTCAGCAAAGGGAATGCCGCTGGCTGGAATATCGACATTTACCTTAGGCAACGACATGGAAAGCGTGGAAGTGACTTTGACACTGTTCTCAAGGAAGGCTGCTCTCGTCTTTTCGTTCTTGGAGAAAACTTCTTCTGGAAATACACCAACACCTTTAGCCAGAGCAAGCACTTGAGCGGCTTGAGCTACAGTGAGCTCAATTGAGCCAAGACCGAGAATGACTTTATTACCCTTCCAAAATTGATTGGAAGATTGCAGAGTAGAACTAAGATGCTCAAGGGCCTCTTTCAGGGTTGAACAACCGCCGACGTCAATTAAGACGCCT
>CALRJJ020000407.1:0-5298 GCA_943367505.1 Flavobacterium psychrophilum
ATAGGCAGCGCACTGGATGCTAAGCACCGTCGCATCATTGTCAATAAATCAACCGTTCCTGTGGGCTCTGGCAACTGGGTCGAAATGCTTGTTTCGCAAGGCGTACAAAATGCCCAACCTGTTCCTGCTCGTGCCGCCAGACCAGAGTCACCTAGTTTTGTGGTAGTTAGCAATCCTGAGTTCTTGCGTGAAGGTAGTGCCATTTCTGATTCGTTCTATCCTGACCGCATTGTGGTTGGCTCCACAGATGAGCAAGCTGTTGCGGTGATGAAGAGCCTCTACAAGCCAATTGTCGAGCAGAGTTTTGACGTGCCGACCTTTGCACCTAGGCCCAAAGATTTTTCGTCTGTACCTTTTGTTGTTACTGACCTGGCTTCGGCTGAGCTGATCAAGTATTCAGCTAACGCCTTTTTGGCGATGAAAATTAGTTTCGCTAACGAAATCGCTGGATTGTGCGAAAAAGTAGGAGCTGATGTTAGCCAAGTGACTCAAGGTATCGGCCTTGATTATCGTATTGGCAAAGCCTTCCTTCATGCTGGAGTGGGCTGGGGTGGTAGCTGTTTTGGCAAAGACGTCAGTGCTTTGATGCAGGTTGCTAAAGAATATTCCTATCCAACATCGTTGCTAGAAGCCACTGTTGCTGTCAATGATCGTCAGCGCCTGGTGGTAATTAAGAAGCTACAAGATGAATTGAAGATATTGAAAGGTCGCACGATAGGCTTGCTTGGCCTTTCGTTCAAGCCCAATACTGACGACTTGCGCGATGCACCAGCACTGACTATTGCCTACCAGCTCTTGAAGATGGGTGCCTCGGTAAAAGCTTACGACCCAGTCTCTAATGACCGATGCAAAGTTCTGCATGCTAGCCTCGACTTAGTTTATTGCCACAATGCTGAGGAGTTGGCTGCTGATAGCGATGCTCTGGTACTGGTAACTGAGTGGGAACAATTCAAAAAACTAGACTGGAAAAAATTAGCTAAGAGTATGCGTTGGCCCCTTGTGATTGACGGACGCAATGCCTTAAACGAAGAAGAGATAACCGCTGCCGGTATGACTTATCGAGGAGTAGGACGTTGAGAATTTTAATTACTGGTGGTGCCGGTTTTATCGGTTCACATTTGACCGATCGCATGATGGCTGAAGGGCACCAAGTTGTGGTGATGGATAATCTCATCACTGGTAACTATCAGAATATTGCTCAGCACAAGTCTAATCCGCGCTTTGAATTTATCCATCACAATGTCTCTAACCATATTCATATTGTTGGAGACTTAGATTGGGTCATACATTTTGCCTCTCCAGCATCACCTGTCGATTACTTGCTGCTGCCAATTGAAACCCTAAAGGTCAATTCGTTAGGCACGCATAACACGCTTGGCCTGGCTCTTTCGAAAGGTGCAAAATATTTTCTAGCTAGTACTTCCGAGGTCTATGGTGATCCCGAAATACATCCGCAGCCAGAAACCTATTGGGGCAATGTTAACCCTATCGGCCCTCGTGGTGTCTATGATGAAGCAAAGCGTTTTGCTGAAGCGATTACCATGGCCTACCATCACAAACATGGCTTAGATACTCGCATTATTCGCATCTTCAACTGTTACGGTCCGCGCCTTAGGCTCGATGACGGCCGTGTTGTTTCTAATTTCATCGGCCAATCTTTGGCCAATGAGCCCCTGACTGTTTATGGTGAAGGTCAGCAAACTAGAAGCTTCCAGTATGTCTCTGACCTCGTTGAAGGCATTGTGCGATTAATGGGTGTTGACCATCACTTGCCAGTGAATCTTGGTAATCCAGAAGAAAAAACTGTGCTTGAGTTGGCCACTATCATTAAAGAGTTGGTGGGCAGTAGTAGTGAGATTGTGAAAAAGCCTCTGCCTGTGGATGATCCAAAGCGTCGACTGCCTGATACTACAAAGGCCAAGCAACTGATTAACTGGGCGCCAAGCAAAGACTTGGTGGACGGACTGAAAGAGACCATTGAATGGTACCGCCAGGCCCAAGCTCGCGAGTTGGATGCCGTTAAATAGTCAGAATAAGACTGCGGGCTGGAAAACTCTAGAAAGACTCTATATAAGTGCGATAAACCCCAAGGCCCAGAACCTTGGGGTTTTCGCTTGGCTGGGGGCGTAGTGTGGGTACATAGGGGTTAGCCGCGAGGCAAGAATTAGCTTGACAACGAAATGCCAGGAAGCTTAAAATCCTCTAACCCCCCCCCGTATACTACATAATTTTTTTGAGGCCACTAGCATGGGCGACGGCAAACACGCGAATAGAGATAGCGGCGATAAACCAAAGGCTTCTTCTGAGCCAGAAAGTGGTTTTTCCTTTCATGGCATCATGGGACACCTGAAAACAGCTAAAGATGTAGTTGTTGAAAAGGGCGGCCAGGCAATACACGGTGGCGCCGAGCTAATCAAAGAAAATGCTCCAAAGGTCCAACACGCAGTAAAAGAGAACGCTCCTAAAGTTAAACAAGCAGCCAGTGATCTTGCTCATAGCCCCGTTGGCAAGGCTGCTGTTGGCATAGGCACGGAAGTTTATAACGAAGAAAGAGCAACTGGTAATCGTGTGGTAGGCGCTGCAAAGCGCGGCGATATACTTGCTGTTGGTAAGGAAGTAGCACCACTCGTGATAATGGGCCCACAAGGAGTTATCCTCGACAAAGTTGGCCGCAAGGCGCTTGATAAGGGCGTGCAAGAGTTACCGAAAGAGCATCAGGTAACGGCCCGAGGTGCTTTAGAGATAGGCAAGATTGCTAATGGTGGTATTCCTGACGCGAAGCATGTAATTACCGGCGCTGTGCTTGATGCCGATACACGTAGCAAGGCTATGGAAACTGCTAAAGGTGCTGGTAGCAAAGTTTTGGGTTGGTTTGGTGTGGGCGACCACGATAAAAAGGCTGAGGTGAAAGCCGCTGCCAAAGCCGATAAGAGCGGCTACCCTGACGACGAGCGGCAGCAAGATCTACCTAAACGACCAGCTACCAAGAAATAGTTGCCTCACTTGATGTTTGATGTAATTGGTCATTTGCTGCAATTTAAGCAGTCAATGTAACTATTGATTGGCTGATGGCCTAGCTTTTCGATATATCTGTGCCTTGGCAGGGAATGAATATCTGCAAGCAAACAATTTCTGTTGGATTAGTCACTTGTGGGCACTGAATTTAGCCTGTGCCAAGGGTGCAAAAAGGTAATTTTTGCTACGCTATACTTGGTACTGTTTACTGAGGCAGGGGTATTTCATGATCGGCAGCAGATTGTTATTGCGCTTGGCTGTTTTTGTCGTAATGGCGACCAGTTGTTCTATGCTTTCTGCTTGCGGGGGGGCTTACAAGCCCACTGGTTTAGCTCTACCGGAAAAGTTTCCCATTGCTTGTTATCCAGGTACTGAATGTACCGGGTCTGACACCACTCCGATTGGTCAGAACAAGTACCATCAAGTGGTGACACTAAAAAGCACTGATGAATTTGATAAGATTCTGAATTTCTATAAGAATGAAGTAGCCATGAAAGCTTATCGTCTGCTTTCTGATAACAACCTCAAAGGAACAATCACTTTAGAGTGCACATCTGATTGGGCCGATCTTCATATTATTCTCGTACCTGTTGCTGAACAGACTGTTATTTGTATAAATTACGAGCCGAAGTTAGATCCGGCGCAGAAATAGGCATGAATTCAGTATCACTGGTGGTGCCGCCCAAGGCTTGTTTGGCTTTTTGCGTTGCTCTATTTCTCTTCCATGTGCCTCAAGCATTAGCTCAGGTACCGGCTTTTACTGGGTCTTCGACAAATATTCCAGCGTCTGTGCCTGAAGGCTCGCCGGTTTCGCCTGCCACGTCTAAAGCTCCTACCGCTTCTTCTTCTTCTTCTTCTTCTTCTTCGCCTCCGGCCCTGCCGAGCTTTAAACCGACAGCTATAGGCGCTTTCGCTAATCGTTTGGCCTTTGAAGGTTGGACAGGTCTAGATCTATATATCTGGCAGCCTGTGGCCGGTGCTCTTCTACCGCAGCTGCCCGAAAGTGACGGTCTAAAGGCGGCAATCCTTCAAGAATATGGTTTGCAGTCTTTTACGCGCAAATCGCTGCAGCGTGGTCAACGATATATACATATTGATGTCTACGAATTTGCCAACAATGATGGTGCTTTTGCCGCTTATGCTTTCTTGCGTCGCGGGGCAACCACCGTTGTACTGCGTGGTGACGCCACATCAGAAGACGATGACAGCATTTCATTTGTTCAAGGCAAGACTTTTATATCTATATATGGAACGTCAGGGGATGATGACGAAAGCAAGGATGTCATTAGGCGTGTCGCCACTAAAGTAGCAAAGGCGATTGTTGAAACTGGCGCTCCGCCTTACATTCTCTCGACTATGCCGCAGTTGGAATTTCTCCATGGCAGCGAAAAAATAGTAATGGGTCCAGTCTCCGCACGACGTTTTTGCCCGGCCCCCTATCTCAATTCGCTAGACTTTAAGCAGTCTAGATTGGCCTGTGTAGCCGACTATCAGATGCGGGAGCCAGTGAAAGAGCGTGTTAAGTTGTTGCTTGTGGATTATGGTGGCAATGCCAAAGCTGCAGCAGCAAGCTATCAATCGTATATCTCCGCACTCTGTCAAAGTCGTGATGAGAACCCCGACTTGCGCCTGGCGCAGGATAGTAACCAGTTTCGCAACGGTGCAACTTTTACTGAGATTCAGCTGCATGGCTCTCGTATTTTTATGGTCACCGGTGCTCGTAAAAAGTACAGTGCCGAACTTTTGCTGCGTCAGATTCGCTAATTAGATTCAAAATGGTGCCTTTCTTCTCGGTAGTCAAGGGTTGGACTGCTTCTGGGTTTTGTCTCAAGACGCTGAACTCGTCCGATTCTATTTATTTGGTGCCGATCAAGTGTTGCGAGGCGTAACAAGCGTTCCCACGGTTTGAGATGTGGCGTTTTTCTCATGATTGTACTAACCGATTCTTGAAAGAGGCCCCAGCTGCTAATCTCGCTCATAAGAAAGTGTTAGGCAATTGTGTATATTTCTGGAGGCTTTTGTAAGAAGCCTATGGATAGCCACTTTTGTATTGTTTGACACGTCCTATTTAGCTTGGTATGATTTCTCTCGTCGTCTGAATCACATTCGCCTCTGAGCGGATCACTCCGACGCCAACTTGAACCCTGATAACTGAATAGCCTTATGTACAAGGCGCCTGTCAAGAATTTTGAGTAGGCAAACTAAATCGTTTTAAACGCACTTGGCTAACGCTAAGTGACAACGGAGAGTTTGATCCTGGCTCAGGACGAACGCTGGCGGTGT
>CALRJJ020000408.1:0-5289 GCA_943367505.1 Flavobacterium psychrophilum
ATGGCTGGGCTCAGCTCGGCCCAGGCTTTTGCTAAACTAGGCGCTAGTGCTGTGGTTTTGGAAGCGCAGCCAGCTCTTGCCTTAGGTGCTTCTGGACGGAATGCCGGAATACTTTGCGCCGGCATCAACATGCCCATCACCTATACACCTAAAGGTAGTAGTGCCGCTGAATTGTGGTCGGCCACTCAGAGAAAGCTTTTTGAGGTACTTGAAGAAGCTCGCGAGCAGTCATCTTTCATCGATGTGAAACGAGTGGGAGCAATGTGTTTGGCCGCCAGTAAGACAGCTGCTTCAAGGCTTAAGCGCGAGACCAAAGCAAGGCTGGCGGCCGGTATGAGTGCTGAGCTGATTGCTGCTGCTGAGGTGTCAAAGCTTTCTGGCGGCTTTATTGATGTGAACAATGTGCTTTCGGCCATGATGCTTCCTGATGAGGGGGCGATTCATCCCTTTACTCTGCTTGCCACCATGGCTAATCGCGCCCGCCGCTCGGGCTGTCAAATTTATGGCGAAGCTCGAGTAGAGTCGGTTGAGCCATCAACACGCGGTTATACAGTGAAAACCAGTAACGGAAAAACTATACAATGTCGCGCGGTTGTTTCTGCTGTCGGCCCACTTGAAGCGCCAACTGGTCGCATCTTTGCCCTGGCTTTTAAAGTTGAGATACCTGAGAGTTGTCCGGTTTGGTGGGATGCCAACCCTTACATCTATTATGACTATCGGCCTGGGAACGGCTGTTTGACCGTTAGTGGTGGCCGCTATGGCACGCCAGGTACTAGTAAGTTTGATCTGCAATATCATTCTAAAATGGCTCAGGCTACCCGCCAGTGGGTGCCCGCTCTTGCTGGCATAGAGCCTGATTACAGCTGGGGTGTGGACCTTCATGTGGCACCAGATTTGCTACCAGAACTTGTTACTCGGGGAGATAACTGGCTTTCCATTCAAGGCTTGGGTGCTCTTGGTGTTTTGCCTGGATTGGTTCTTGGTGAGCGCGCCGCTAAGCAAATAACCACGAGCCTGGCTCTCTGCAAGAAGTAGCTTTGTCTAAGGCTTGTTTGGACTAGCTTCTGTTTCTTTGTGTGGAGATGCTGGCAAGAGTGGCTCTATCTGGGCAATTAGGTGCTCCGCATCAAATTTTGGCATGTAGACATACTTGTCGGCACCTAAAACCTTTCCCGCTAGCTCTGTCGACTTGTTGACAGCTGATGCCTGAGGCGTGGGCTCCATGCAAAGCATTACGAATGCTACGTCTTTGTGAATTGAATCGGGAGCTTTGACACGCTGTAGAAACTCGAACACTGACTCTTCTTCAAGATGTACGGCTGAAATAATCAGGTCGACGTGATCGCGAGTATCGAGAAAGGCCATTGCTTGTGCAATAGTCAAGACAGGAACGACTTGATGTCCGGCATCTTTCCAAGCTTCTTTCAGCTTGTCAATATTTTCTGGGTTTTCCAGGGTCAAAATTCTGTAAGTATCTTCTGCGTCAAGGCGCGCAGAGGGCTGTTCAATTTTTGTCATTGGTCGGTTGTCCCAAGTGGCTCCTCGAATTTCGCTAGGGTTTATTCTAGCCGAATGTTGGCCAGGTTTGAAATGTTAAGAGAGTGCACCTTATTGCCAGTGCTAAAGTAATGGGTGCGAGAGTATTGCCAGAAAAATTATGTAGGTAAGTAAGAGGCCGGATTCAATGTACGATGAAAAGACAATTCAGCTCGACCAATTTATGAAAGTGGCTGGCTTGGTGCAATCTGGCGGTCACGCTAAGCAAATTATTCAATCGGGTGCGGTTGTTGTGAATGGTGAAGTCGAGGTTCGCCGCGGCCGCAAGCTTCAGGCCGACGACGTCGTTGTCTTCGAAGGGCAGTCGTATGTTGTGCCTGAGATTGAAGATTGAAGATTGCCTCAGCACAAGTGTTTCGATGACTTAGATGCCCCCGCCGAGTCCACCGCCCATATTGTTGATCATGAACGTGCCGCTGACGTGAACCAATATTGGAATCATTGCTAGTGCCAATAACTCTATGGCTAAACGGTCTCTCTTCACCTTGTTGCGGCGCAGCCAGCCAACCAGGCAAGCTAAGACAAATGAAAGGGCTGTAGCCAGGCGTGAGAGGTCTCTGGCACAGTCGTAGCCCATGTCAGCCAAGTGTCCAACTTGGTTCGACACACCGTAGCGTGGATCGACTGGCTGGCCCACCAGGCCCTGAGCGTCTGCGCTGCTGGCAAGCTGCCAACATAGTGCCACCATCAATGAAGCGGCATATGCCTGAATTCGATCGCGCATTTGCTTCATTTGTTTAGGACAGTTGTCTGTTACCAGTGTGCCGTCGTCTTTGCGGTAAAAGTAGGTGCAGACTCGCTCTCCTGCTGCCTTCTTGTCGAGTAGAACCACGACTTCTTCGTCGCTTAAGCTACTTAAGTTGTGTACATTCAGTTTGCAGTCGCCGCAAAAACGAACGCTTATATTGCTTTGCTCCGCTTGCATGTCGTCCCATTTGACGCTACATGGCGAGGATATAAAATAGCTTTGAATTTTATTCTTGATGGCGCGTTTGCGCTTGAAAGACATGGCTGGAAAAGAAAGCATAGAGGCTCACCTCTGGTGGCAGAAAAAGAAAACAGTGTGGATCAACTTTAGACGGCGTTAATCTGCCGGTAAAGTGGAGAATCCACACTGAAGTCGATTTTTTCTAAGCCTGGTCTCTATTCGCCGGCGTTGAAGCTATTAACGTTCGCCTTGATTTTGTCTTTAAACTCAGTTGGTGAGTCAACGGGGCAAATTATTTTGACGTACATATGAGTTTTTAGCTCTTTTGAATACGGTGCCAATAATAGAGTGGTGCGGAAACCTTGGAAAGTTTCAGATGGCACTTTGTCTTTGTCGTAACCGTTGTACTCGCCCGGTCTCAGGTCTACATCACCGAGAATGCCCCCTAGCTCTGGAGCTAGCTCAAGTTTTCTTGTGTAGTATTCATACTCTTTGCGAGTTTTGCGCTCAAAGTGCAGCGAGTTGCCTTTTAGCGTAACTACAGCTTGTGGATAGTATTGTTTGACAATCGCCATGATGTTCTTATAAATCACATCTGGTGCCTGCTTTTTCAGCACAATTGTCGGTGGCAAAATGTGTTTGTCGGGGTCGACAGCTAGAGGCGGCTCGTTGGCATTGAACGATCTCACTAAATATTTGAATCTGTCTTTGAAGTCGGTTAGAACATCTGGTGGATAAATCAATTTAGCTAATAAATGAGAGTTTCGCTGTCTAGAGAATTCTGCCATTTGCAAAATTGATTGGGTGCCGTCAACCACGTCTGATGGCAGCAATTGTTTATCAGCACCTTCATAGGCACCGGGTTCGAGGGAAACATCACCGATAATGCCACCGGGTCGTGGGGCTAGTGCCACTGTCTTAGCGTGCGCACTAAGCTCGCGGGCTACTCTGAACTCGAAGTGCAATTTGCGGTTGGCATAGGTCATCTTGCCGTTGGGGTAGTACTCTTTCACTAGATTCTGTAGGTCTTGGAAAATAGTATCGACATCCACTGCCTGGGGAGCCGAAGCCGGCGCTGCGGCAATTTGAATCGGCCCGGAAGCCTGAGCCGCTGTTTGTGAGGCCGATGACAATGTCAAGACAGTAAGGCATGAAAGAGCTATTGCGGAGCGGTTAAACCGGGTACGGATGAACGACGGCAAGTTTTTACCTCTTTGGGCTGTACTACTAGAAATTCTGTATTTCTACAGACAAGTTACCCGAGATTATACCTGCTACCTTGCCAGTCAGATTAAATCTGCTGATTCGCTTTGTCTATGCTCTTAACTGCGGCACAGAATTTGGCAATTTCTTCTTCTGTGTTGTAATAGTGCACCGAAGCTCTGACAAGGTCGGGTAAACCGCGATTTTCCATGTCAATTCTTGTCCCGCTCAGCGTTGACGCTGCCACGTTTATAGCTTTGCTAGCAAGATATGCCTTCACTTCTAGGGCACTGTGGCCAGATACTGTGAAAGTGACGATGCCGCATTTGTTTTCGCCCAGGTCTTGTATTGTTACATTGGGGAGCGCTGCCAGGGCTATTCTTAGCTGCTTGGCCAGGGCAGTCACCTGGTGCTCGATGTTGTTCAGGCCTAATTTGAGAGCGTAATCAACTGCTTGACCCAGACCGAGCTTTGCCGCCACATTGCATTCCCAATTTTCAAAACGGCGAGCATCTGGGCGCATTTCGTATTGGTTTAGGCTGCTCCACTCTGCGGCGTGAAGGTCGAGAAAAGGTGGTTCTAGCTTTTCTAAGATGCTTTTGCGCACGTAGAGGAAGCCCGTACCTCTGGGGCCCCGCAAGTATTTGCGACCGGTGGCTGAGAGAAGATCGCAGCCGATTTCCTCAACATCGATAACTAACTGACCGACCGATTGGCAAGCGTCAAGCAGGTAGGGAATTTTGTGCTCTTTCGCCAGCTTTCCCACTGCTGCGGCTGGATTAATCAAACCGCCGTTGGTTGGCACATGGGTGATGGCTATCAGTTTGACTTTATCGTCAATTTTTTCTTTCAGTCTTGTTAAGTCAATTTGGCCATACTGGTCGTTTTCAACTACATTGATTTCGACCCCACGAAGTTTTGCCATTTGCAAGAAAGCAATGTAATTGCTGGCATATTCGTTGCAGGCTGTGAGTATGCGATCGCCCGCTTGGAGCGGCAAAGAGTAGAAGGCCATGTCCCAGGCTCTAGTGGCGTTTTCTACTACAGCGATTTCGTCTGGTTGGCAATTGATGAGCTGGGCAATTGACCTGTAGACCTTCTCTAGTCGCTCGGCCTCTTGATTAGCGGCCTCGTAGCCGCCAATTTTTGCTTCTAGCTGTAAGTGGTTAATTACAGTAGCTAGCACTGATTCTGGCATCAAGGCTGCACCGGCGTTATTAAAATGCAGCCTTTCTTTTGTTGCCGGGGTATCCTGGCGAGCTTGTTCAACGTTTATTTTGGCTATCATCAGATAAGTTTAGCGCCCTGAGAGGCTATGCGAGCTTCTCTTGTTCAAATTTTTTCTATTTTTGCCAAGCGAGGGCCAGCGGTGAGAGTTTTTCTCGGGGGTGAAAGTGGCATATAATCGCTGTTATGAGTGCATTAAAACAAGCCAGCATAAGCCAAGCAGATCGCCAGATAACGCCTGTTTATTATGATAGGCCTGATTGGCGTTCTCTTTTTCTTCGCTTATGCTATTCGCTACTGGCAATTGCTCTAGCTTCTTCCCTTAGTGCTTGTGGTAACTTTCGCCGCCCTAAGGTCGATGAAGAGGTGCGAAA
>CALRJJ020000409.1:0-5281 GCA_943367505.1 Flavobacterium psychrophilum
ATCTAATTGAGTGAGAACGGCAACATCAATCGTCTCAATCAAGCGCTCGTGAATCTTCGATTTGAGATCATGATAGAGGCCAACCTCGTGCTCGTCTTTAGCTTCAGCAGCAGAAACTTTGGTAAGGCGGCGGCTAAGTGACAAACCTGCTTTTTTCTCGACGGCAGCTTCAGAGCTGTTAGAAACTGTTGATGGGGTCACTATTGCTTTTTCGACAGCCTGGCTGCTAGCCACAGGCACGGCCGGCGAAGCAGTGGCGCCCTGACTTTGAATTTGACTCTGACTAGTCAGTAGTTTGCGCAGCTTAGACATATTATTTTTCTTGCCCCAAGCTGATTTGCTGCGAATTAAAATTAGCCGACGGAGAATCTAGACTGTCGCGTTGACAAGCCAGTAATATCTCGTCTATAGCCTTTGAGAAAGCGCTACGTGGATACTTGGCCACCACCGGTACACCTTCAATAGAGGCGCTCTCACAGGCTTCGTAAGCATTTGGCAAGCGCAACATTGACACACCATTAAGTTCGCTTGAAAGTTGTTTCTCGATCTCTTTCAACTTGCCACCAGATCGGTTCAGCACAGCGACCAAGCGATCGTTAGCCAAGCCCAGATCTTGAAAAACATCAAACCAGCGGCGAGCAGCAGCAAGTGCTGTTACTGTCGGTTCAAGCACCAAGACTATACAATCACAGAGATCCAACATCGATACCAAATCGAGATTGACCGAGCGCGGCAAATCAACGATGCAGGTACCGGGCAGTTCTTTAAAGAGGCTAAGCAGGCGAACAACTTCAGCTAGCGATACTTGTAGAGCCAAATTGGCGTCTAAGGGCGGGCTAAATAACCGGAATTGCCTGGCCAATTTAGCGGGCTCTAAAGGGATATTTTCAGCGCAAGCTGCAATAACTTCATCGTCAAGAGCTGAGCGTCGTGCCAGATCAAGCAATGAGTATCGCGGAGTGCAGTTCAAGAGACAGGCGGCATCGGGTTGTTGAAGATTAGCATCGAGCAAAGAAATAGTTTTATTTGCTGCCGTTGAGGCAAGAGTGGCTGCCAGATTAATACTTATAGTGGTAGCACCAACACCACCCTTGGCGCCAAGAACACCAATCACCTTGGCTGTAGTTTTCGCTTTATTCTTGCTCAATATCATCTAATTCACCATGACGCGCGGTGAAAGTGACGGAGCCATAACCACAGAATGGGGACGGGTACTGATACCAAGACCATCTGGCAGCAAAACGCGGGCCTTAAATGGAGCCACTGGAGCAGGCAGTAAGCTCGTGCTCGCACTGGAAGCACTGCTGGGCACAACTGCTGCGGCATTGGCAAAACTAGCATTACGCAGTGCCACAGAATCGGGCTCAAGCATTACGGTCAAAGCAATTGACTGATCAAAGATAACGGGAGTGGAAAGTAGTCTCAGTCGGGCAAAACCAACTACTTCATTGCTAGGGCCAGCGTTGACGAAATTCGGGTCACTAGCCAATACAGGGAAAATGTAAGAGCGCCCAACCTGCAATTTTTGCAGTTGCGACAACAACTGCTGTTGCACTGTGGCGGAAGTAAACAAACTTGAGCTTAAATTGAAAGCCGAAAGTCGACTACCCCGCTCAACCAAGGCTGGCGGTATCTCACTAGCCGAAACAACCGGAGCAAAGTAAGCCAAGCTGGCCAGAAGCTGATTAACAGAGGTATTACTAGCAGCATCATTATAGTAATTGAGCGAAGATGCCGAGCGCGTCAAGTTAACAAGAGCACCACGCATGGTGTTAGATGAAGCAGCTGCAGAAGAGGCGCTAGGGGCCAGAGTAATTTTGATTGCCGCTGTTGAAAGGGCCGAATTGGGGTCGGCCAAAAGCTTGAACTGTAAATTACTCAACGCAACAGGCAAGGTAGCAAACCCAATCAGGTCTTGCTCACGAGCAGCAGAGCTAGAACTAGTACTAATACGGGGCACACCGGCTCCAATACGTGAAGCCGGTTGAGCTATCACTTCTACTAGTCTGTGAGGACTGGCCAGACGAGCTTCGGCTGGCACAGAAGGACCAGGCAGGCCATCGCTAGAAGCACTGCCGCTAAAAGCATAAATCAAGGGTAAGAAGAAGAGCTTAAGGGAATCGCTGTCATCGCGGCGACCGCGCACTTGCAGGAAGTAATCACCACTATCGGCAGAATTAGGATTGTTGACGACCGTAACGTCGCTAGCATCAAACTTAACTGCGCTCTCGGCTGCAGCCAGTCCTTGAGCACTAGAATCAGGGCCATAAGGGGCTCTATTCCAGGAAAAATTATCGATTGCTCCTGAAGCCTGACCGATTGTTTGTCTGATATTGGCTTCAGCTTGACTGCGACTAAAGACCTGCTCAGGCCTGGTCAATGAGGCTGAAAAAGCGCCAAGGGCTGCGGCTTCGGCACCATAACGTACAGCAGACGAGGCGTAAGCAGTGCGCATAACATCAACCGAGAAGGCCATGAATGCCACACCCAAAACGATAATAAAAGCAACAAGAGGCAAGACGGCAGCACGGGAAGCACGCCTGGTTAAAGGAGCTAGATTGCGCTTTTTATTATTGTTGTGTTGACTGGGGAATTTCATAAAGATCTCTTTTGCTGCCCGAGAAGACTTCTACCACCCATCTTGCGGTCTTACCAATTGGAGCTAAAGCTGCATCAATAGACGGCGGGATCGAAACAGATGGGGCAGGAATGTCTAGAAGACCAGAAGAAAGAGGGGGAGGTGGCATCAAGTTTGAATTGATACCAGCAGTGGGGACAGATAAGCCGCGACTTTCTGCAGCCATCTTCAAATGTTCTTTTGCTTCTAAAGCTTTTGACGGCAACAGGTCTGATTCGCCATAACCAATAAGATGAGGTAGCTCAGAGGATAAGCGATTGCGCAATACCAACTTAATCTTGCCGCTCTCTTCCGCCAGGGCCAGAAGCTCAGCCTGTTCTGAGGTTACAGCTAAAGTAATGCGGCTACTTTCTTGACCTCGCAAAGAAGTACTGTGCAAGGCCTCTCGAGGATAACTAAAGAGCACAGGAACACTTTGACAAACAGTCTTACTGTATTTCTTACCGTCTAATGTGCTGGTGACGATGACGTCGACTTTGTCACCACTATTGATGCTGTGATCAACCAAAGCATAATCATCGAGTTTCAGGGTAATAGCGCGTTCATGATTTTCGATGCGCTGCGCAATACCGTCTTTGCCAGCAAAGAGGTTAGCACTGACGATTGGCTCGCCTTTACCTATATAGGTATTAGCCACTCGACCTACCAACAAATTTGTTTTGGTAAACATATCTTCGCTGTAGTATGAGTCGGGCACAATCACATAGTGCAAATCATGAAAGGTAATTCGGGTACCAGGAAAAATGTCTTGCCCAGCTCCAACAATCTGCACGGTCTTGGCCACAGGCGCATGCGGGGCAAAAGTACGAGCTGCTGCCACTAACAGAAGTATTACTACTAGAGCTATGAGGATCGGCACCAAGTTAAAAGACTTTGGGCTGACACTCTTGGCTGGTAAACGTTCTCGCCCAAGCAATGACGAAACCGATGAAATTTCTGAATTTGTCGCTGGGATTGACGTACGCATAGACACCTCGAAATAGAACTATTTAGTTACTACTGCTGGTAAACCTCTGTGAAAGACACTGCTCTCTCAGATATTGGAAAATTGAGAAATGAAACAGGAGAACCGCCAGCGCCACTGTAGACACCAACCGAATTTCCGAATTCGCTAGCACTAGTGGAGAAGGCATTGCCAACAAAAACAAAAGGATATTCTATGCGCACGCCCACCGTGCCGGGAGCAACTTCATCTTCGATACTGCCATCCGAATCAAAAGGCAGCACCTTGACCTTGGCACCAGGTGGAAGACTACCGGTGGTGCCTTGGGAAAGCAGTTTCGCAGAGCCGAGCTGTTGAGCAACAACTGAGTTGGCATTGACGGCGTCTCCAGAAGTTGAGAACCCAGTCAAACTCTCTCGCACTTGGGCGTCACTCAATTCTGGTGTGCGACTAGCAAGGCGAGCGGCTTCCTGACAGGCCATAGCGACAGCCTGTTTGGTATAAAATACCCGGCCAAAATACATAATCGTCAACACAATCAATAGCAAGAATGGAATGGCGAAAGCAAACTCGACCATTGATTGACCACCCGATCTATAAGTAGACCTATAAGTAGACCTATAAGTAGACTTGATCAGGTTACGGTAGGAGCAAGCCTTGCCCCTACCGCCATATGTCTGTCTCTTTGACGATCTAACTTTTAATTCAGGCATCAGTTACCTTAAAAGTTTGAAGAGTGTTTGCCAAACAAACACTCTTCAAACTACATAAACAACTAGGTCTATTGCAGTACCCATGGAGTTGCGCCAACTTTGATAGTGCGGCCAACGTCTTGCGAAGTCGTACCTTGATAGTTGGTAGCTTGCTCTACGTTTCTAATCATGTCACCAGAAATGTGACCGAGTGAACCAAGAGCAACGACGCAAAGAGCGGCGACGCAACCGATACCGAGGGCATACTCAACCATGCTCTGGCCACGTTTGCTGCGCTTGTTATTAGACTTGTTAGATTTCATGCCAATCTCCAATGCTGATTGATAAAAGTACTAAAGCTCTGCTTGCCTGAGCCAGTGCCGCTTGAAAGCGACTACTGAATGAGAACTCTTCGTTTCGCTAGTGAAGTACAAGTACCCTGTAAGCAATTGCGAATTATTCTCATTAGCAACTATTGAAAGTTATCACTCTCAATAGTGAGTGTCAATCGAACATGTCTAAAGAAAATATAAAGGCTTTGCTAGAAATCGCACCTAAAGCAGGCAGTAATGCACCTTTTAAGCACTTTTACGGCAGTGATTCTCAATCTCAATTGAGACAAACAGACATTTCCAACAAAGCTTCAATTAGCGCTTGATAATAAAGCAAAACAAAGACTAGTCGGGACAATTGCCCAATTTTCACGATTTAGAAATCATTCTCAATTAGAATCAAGACAAGAATGCAATTGAATAAGTTGAAAGTATGATCACTCTGGCCAGAAATCGGCGAACATATATGTATGGATGAAACAAAAAACAGACTGCTCTCCACCCAGGAAGCAATCGAAGCTATCGTCAAAGCTATACCGAGGGGAGACCACTTAACCGCTCCCGAAGTGTATGAGCTAGCAGTAGAACAAGGCTTAAAAGTTAGCTTGTCGACGGTATATCGCACCCTCAATCGCCTTAAAGCGGATGGCAATGTCATCACAGTTAGCGGCGATCG
>CALRJJ020000410.1:0-5277 GCA_943367505.1 Flavobacterium psychrophilum
TATTTTTCTTGAGCTTGAAGCCAACGCCCAAAACAAATATGAAATAAATCAGGATAACGGCGTAGTCAATTGGCTGCGCTGTGACCAAACCAGTTTTCAAATCTTGCTCTCAGTTAAGCGAAATCTTGGGAGAAATTACCGTCGCCAGCATTATCGCGTTTGCTGCCAAGAAGTCTTAAGCCATTAGCGTGAACGACAGGCTTAACGTTCTTGTTGCCGCCATCGTCGGTCCACTTATTGAAGTCTAAGCGACCCTCGATACCGATCAAACTGCCTTTACGGACATACTCACCAGCAATTTCTGCTTGGCGGCCCCAGATTTCGATATCGAACCAATCGGTTTCTTTTTCTTTGGTAGGGCGATTAACAGCCAAACTGAATGTGGTTTTAACCCGTCCTGACTCAAAATAGCGCATTTCTGGGTCGCGCCCAGCTCTGCCTACGAGAATCACCGAATTGACCATAGCCAAACTCTCCTTGAGAACGCAACAAGTTATGAGATCGATTTTCTTGCGCTCTAACAAGATTAGCGAAAAAATAGCAGTAAAGATCGAGTGATTAGACGAAATTCTCTCGTTCTTTTGTGCAAGAATCAGATGTTAAGAGCTTGGCAGCTCGAAACTGCGCAATATTAATCAGTCAACACCAAAGCGAAAAGATAGAAGAGAGTGAAAAGTTCTAAGCCTAAACCAGCCGAGAATCAAAGCGATATCGCTGGGGCTGAGTTACCCGTTCTGCTGGATAGCCAGCAACAGCCAGCCTGGCATGTCGTGGTGCTCTCATTTTTCACTCTGGGCGCTTACAACATGTATTGGCTCTATCGCAACCTCAACAGCCTCTGCCAGGGTTCTAATCAACTGCAAAGAAGCATTAATGGCGAAGATCCAGAATTGGAAGACGCGCACATCAGGCTTGGTCGCGCGGGAACCCTTGAGGCATATCTAAAGTTCACCCAGGCCAGACCAATCTTAACAACTGCGCTCTTTGCTATCCCAGTAGTCAATCTCTTGGTGCTTCTGGGCTTTGCTCACATGAGTGCACAACTGGTGCCCAATCGCGAAAGCTTTGTGCGCAAGAACAGCCAGTTTAGTGGCTTTGTCGTGGCCTTATTATTTGGCGCTTTGACTCTACTGAACGCCAACTTGCTTAAGTGGATGCCAGAACCATTGCATTTACTCTACCTCAGTAGTGCACTGCCGTTAGCGCTAGTGCAGGTGTGGCTCAACAGCCACTGGAAAGTTGTAGAAGACAACAAACATTTGGCGCGGCAGGCCTTTAGCCCACTCGAACTAGTGGCAATTGTGCTGGGAGCGGCTTGGATTGGCCTGGTAGTAATTCACCAGGATATTAAACCTGGTATCTAGTTATCTAGGCACAAATTGATGTTGCAAGCCTGATTGAAAGACTGGTCAAAAACCGTGCTTCTTAGCCCAGCGCAATAGCTTATCTGGCGATTCAAGCTCGAGCTTTTCCACAAGATGATCAACCAAGTCAGTCAATTCTTGCTCGGAGATACCCATGCGTTCAGCCGCCTTAAGAAGCTTGCCACGCATGGTCATATAGCGCAGAACTGAGCGTTCTTGGGCAGTCAGCCGCGTTAAGTGCCGCGGTAAACTCGGAGAAATTACGGCTTTAGATCCCTTTGACACCATCAGCAGTGCCATCTTAATTAAGGCTGGGGCGTCATCTTTGAGCACATAGCCAGAGGCGCCAGCTTCAAGCAGGTCTTGGACTTCAGCCGCCTTTCCTTGACTGGCATAAATAACCACTTTGGTGCGCTTCAATTGGCTGAAACGCTTCAATAAATCTACGGTGGAATAAAGACCTGGTAGGTGCAAATCTAGCAGAACTATATCGGGAAGAATCTGCGAAGCGACTTTCCAGGCATCATGGGAAGTGTCAGCTTCAGCCACAACCTTGAGCAAATCTCCCTGGGAAAGTTGTCGAACAATCTCTCCACGGATCTCTGCGTGATCGTCTACCACCATTAGTCTAATCAATGTCGAACTTACTTATTAGCGATCAAAACGCGGTTACAACCATCTTCTTTTGCTTGAATAAGGGCCTCTGAGGCAGCTTCAAGTAAACCTTGTGGATCGTTTGAATGTTGTGGATAACTAGCCACTGCAAGCGATGCCGTGATTTTTATAGGCTTACCGGTCTTGGGCTCTTTCACTTCTAGCATAGATATACGGCGACGCACTCGCTCGGCTACAACAGCAGCACCATCAGCGTCGGTCTCATGCAAGACTGTAACTAGCTCTTCTCCGCCCCAGCGCGCAGGCATATCGATTTCACGCACAGAACTTTTGAGAATCTTAGCTACTTCAACAAGAACCAAATCACCCACTTCGTGACCATACTTAAGGTTGATATCACGCAAATGGTCAATATCGATAAGCATAAGCGAAAGGGAATAGCCCAGTCTCAGCGCTCGCTTAAGCGAATGTGTCAGGTGTTCTTTGAAAATATGTCGATTTGGTAGAGCAGTGAGAACATCTTGCCCCATCAATTCTTGTAGCCGTGCTTCGGCGTTTGCCAACTGATGGCGCAAACGGTCGATCTCACGGTCTTTCTCACGCAAAAGCTTTTCTGTTTGCAGGGTCTGCCCTGGTATCCGGCGAACTTGTCCTGAACCAGCGCCAGTGCTACCTGCTGCCACAGCAGCGGTGGCATCAGCCTGACGATGGGTAGACTGTCCGTGGAAAGTCTGCAGCATCTCTGCGATTCGAGCCTTCATCATCCCCCTCCTTACCTCTGACTCCGAGCCAACAAACAACTAAGTGCCGCCGGAGCTGGTATTAAGTCGATTCGGCTGATCCATGAGAGGGATTTCTAATGAGTACTCAGTAGATATACAGGTTAGAGATCCAAATCAGATCATGTTTGATCGACTTAGTTATATTAGCTGGATTTAGTAATTAAGCAAATAAAGTCAGTGGGGTAAACCGCAAAAATTAGCTAATTTGTTAAAAAAATCGCCGTTTTTAGCCTAAACCGGGCGCTTCTTAATGAGTTGCCTCTTAACAGAGGCGATCAATTTATCGGCACCCGCTTAAATTCATCGCCCTTGCTATCGAGTAAAACCAAATAGTACTTATTCTTGGGCAAATCGACGTTGAAGCACAAAGTATCGGTCTTCTCACCTTTGGCCGGCACGTTAAAGCCATGTTGAGCACTTCTAAAATCAAGCACGTACTGCACACCCTTATCGGAAACTACTCGCAACATCCGCTTATCTATTTGATGGTCACTATTGTTGACCACCGAAAAGGTTACATATAAAAGGCGCGCAGACTTATCCGGCAAAGAGTTGTTCTTGGTGAAATGGTGTTCTTTGATAGATACACTCAAACCCTCCAGGACCTTCTTCGGAGCTGCCGAAGGCAAATTGACTGGATTGAACCCAGGCAGCTCTATGGGCTCAGAGGTAACTAGCTTCAGTTCGTCATTCGGTGAAAGGGCGGCAATCTCGCCCTTGCGCCAAGCGGCACAAATAGCTCCGAAGGTGGCTCCAGCAGCGGCACCAATGCCTACTGATATACCGTGAGTAGCTACAGCAGTACCTATCCCCGTCATTTGAAAAGAAAGAATAGAACCAGCTACAGCTCCAACCGTGACGAATTTTGCGTCACGGTAAACGAGCTTGCTGACTGCAGCAATCTTATTATCAGCGCTAGAAATTTTGCATTCAAACGGTAGCTCATAGTTACCGTCAGGACTAACTATCTTATTGATTTTCACATCAACACGACCCGGTACTCCATTGCGACCGGGCTTGGTGGCCTGAGTGACAAAGCCATGGGCAATCCAATCGCCGGGCACTACAACGCGATTACCTTTGCCATCTCTAACATCATGGGCAATGCGAAAAGTTACAGCCTGACCTTTTTGCGACCACTCCGAATTGAGATAGCACTGTGAAATCATAGAGACTTTTGTGCCAGTGGGCAGTGCCTGAACAACGCCCTGAATTATTGGCGACTTAGATGAGTCTTCTGACACACCCCCTTTGAGGATGGCACCATCAGTCAATAAGCCGTTTGCAGGCAAATTGAAACGTTGCCGCGAAGACTGGGTAATAGAAACCGTCTGGTTATTATCGACAATCTCAGATGTCTGAGGCTCCGCCTCTGCACTGGCTGAGTTTGCCGCTGAAGAAGTCACTGAAGCAGTGGCTATCCCAGGTGATGAATCAGCGGCTGAACCAAATGCTTGGTCCGGTGCGGGACCAGGCCCTAAGGCCTTTGAAGGCGGTGCAGAGGCTTGATCATCGACGACTAAAGGTTGGTTCAAATCAGAATCTACAACCGATGATTTAACCACAGTCGAGGGCTCACCCGCTGCTGCGCTAGCACCAAAGGCAGTGCTCAATGAAAAGAGAGTATTTTGCGGATAGGCAAAAGCAGCCAATGGCAAACAAGATTGCGCCAAAATAGAGCCCAGTAGAGAAAGCGCGAATAAATACTTCGATCTATTCATCATGCCTTTTTGTCCGTTCTTATCTGTTCTATTTTGTTGCATCGAAAACATCTAGCAAAGCCATCTAAATCTTCTTATTGAGGATTTCCTTGATCTGTTGGAATATTCCTTTCTTCTTATTATCCGCCTTAACCTGAGCGCTTGCTTGATCTTTCATTAAGGCTTTAAGGCGAACCTCAAGAGAACGAGCCTCAGGGTCGCTAGAGTTAAGCCTCAAAGCAGTCTGCACTTCTGTCATAGCTAATGTTTTCCAGCCCCGTGCCAAATAAACCTCAGCCAGCCGATTATGGTACTTAGGTTCAAGTGGAACCAGGCGAATCGCCTCTTTCATTGCCGTTTCGGCTTCTTGATAGCGTTTTTTCTTGAGCAGTTCATCGGCTCTGCCAAGGTGCTTATTAGCCCATTTCACATTAATACTATCGTCACCCGGCACAGCACCTAATGGCTGAGTCGTCTGAATATCACCGTTATGTAGCCTGACGTCGTCCGGTATAACAGAGCTAACGACAAAAGAACCAGTAGAAACTACCTCAGAACGACGTTTAGCAAGTTGACGCAAGGCGTCGTACTCGGTGCGCCGTTCAGCATCACCGACCACGTCATGGGCATGGGTGACCTTGGCAAATTCGGTTTGGGCGATGGCGCGCTGATCTGGGTCATTAGGAAAACGGTCAGGGTGAAGCCGCTTCGCAAGAGCCAGGTAGGCTTTACGAATCTCATCCTGGCTTGCCTCCTCGTCTACTCCGAGAATGGCGTAATAGTCTTCCTCAAACTCCTGCATCAACCAACTTTCTT
>CALRJJ020000411.1:0-5257 GCA_943367505.1 Flavobacterium psychrophilum
CATCACCTATCCTTTTCTTCAATGTTCGCTGCCGGGAGAGTGGGCGGTTGGTTGGCGCATATTGCCGAACAGCGTGCACTCGGACGTTTAATCCGTCCTGCCTCCACATATATTGGCAGCCATGGCTGACCCTGAAGATAAGCTCTTGACCGGGGCTCAGGCCGCCGAATTTCTCGGAGTTAAGTCTGCTACTTTGTATGCTTATGCTAGTCGTGGGCAGATAGTCAGTATGCCTTCTGAGAATGCCCGTGAGCGCTCATACAGGCTCAGTGATCTGATTAAACTGAGACAGTCTTCTCGCGGCTTTAAAAATGCCAAAGATGCTGAACCCGTTTGGACTGGGCCTGTAGTAAAGTCATCAATTACTGAGATTCGCGAGGATGGCCATCGCTATCGCGGCCAGAGCGCCATTGATTTAGCTCGGGCCGAAACCCCGTTTGGCAAAGTTGCTGAGTTATTGTGGGACACTCAAGTGGTTTATGACTCCACCTGGAGGCAAACCAAAGCTCTCAGTATTCCTCGGCCGCTTCGAGCGCTAAGCTCTAGGGACGGCAATTTTCTTGATGTCTTGAAAGTTTTGGTGTCTTGGCTTGAATTGCAAGATCCAATTAGTCGGCAGCTTTTATCGAGCGAGATATTAGATACGGCTCGCCGTCTTATTGTCACTATGGCCATCGCCACTGGTATCGGCGAAAATCAGAAATACATTACCGATGGTCCCTTTCCTGTGGCCCAAACTTTACTGGCTGGCTTCAGTGGCAAAACTTCGGCTGAACAAGCTAAAGCAATTAACTGCTGTTTGGTCTTGTGTGCTGACCATGAGCTTAATGCTTCGGCATTAGCCGCTAGGGTCGCAGCTTCTTGTGATGCTTCTCTATATTCATGTTTGCTCAGCGCCTTAGGCACCTTCAGTGGTGCCTTGCACGGCTCAGCCAGTCGCAGAGCCGAAGAGATCGTAACCAATAGCCTGCAGTATAAGAGCACCCAGGCCTGGCTCAAAGACTATCTGCGCAATCATCCTAGTATTCCTGGCTTTGGCACTGAACTGTATGAAGGCGGTGACCCCAGAGCGAGATATCTCATCGAAGTAGCTAGCAGTATTTCGCCGAAGAATAAACATTTGCAGCGTCTTTTGGAATTGGTTGATGCTGTGCGTGAACAGTTGTCGGAAGAGCCCAATTTAGATGTTGGCTTGGCCGCTATTTCTTATGCATTAGCTTTACCAGCAGGCTCTGGTTCGTCAATTTTTGCTATTAGTCGAACTGCCGGCTGGATTGCGCACGCTATTGAGCAGCGCACTTATGGTGCCATTATTCGGCCGAGGGCTAAATATATCGGTAAAGTGTAAAAGAAAGAGCTAAAAGAAAGGGTCAAGACGAATCTTGACCCTTTCTTATTTCAATTCAGACTAGCTAATTTGCTTGCCTCTAGCACTAAAAATTAGCACTAATTCTTAGCACTAATTCTAGCGCTGATTCCAATCGCCACGACCGCCTGAGCGGTAGTCGCCACCATAGGTAAGACCTGAGGTGATGCCAGTGTTCAATCTATCCATGTCCGCGGTTATTCGAACAATGTCAGCAGTTGGAATAGTTGCGTTAGGGCTATAAGCAGCTAGTGAAAAGCTTATTTTGTCTAGATCGCGACGGAGGTTGCGAGCGGCACGGTAAGACAATTTTCCGCTAGCACTATTTTCGTCAATCTTTCTCTGTAGATCGTTTTTGCGAGTGATTAGCTCTTGCAAGGGGTTGCTTGAGCTACGATCAATCTTTGCGCTTAGGCGATCGAGATCAGCGATAATGCGATCTGCTTCTGCCTTATCTAGTGTGCCACCAGACTGACGGAATGCTGCTTCGACAGAAGCAATCCAGGCCAGGCTTGCGCCTAGCTTTTGGCCGTCGAAACGCTTGATTTTACCGCTTGATACGCCTAGATCAATTTTGGCTTTGAGTTCTGTCTGCTTGCGATCAATCTCTGGGTATTGCACAGCAATTGAAGCCGATTTTTCTTTCAGCTCTGTGGTGATGCTCTCTAAGCCTTGCTGCAAGACGTTCAATTCAGAAGAGCTAAGTCTGCCGTCAGCACGGTAAGAAGCTTCTAGCTGTTCGAGTCGAGTGTAGTCAGCGCGCAAATCAGCAGCTTCAGCAGCGTCTAAGCGACCGTTAGCAGTAGCTTCATCGATTCTCTTAAGCACGTAGCTTTGACGCATATCAAAATCGCGACCGTCTCTATCGCCCATTCCGTCTCTATCATGCGACCATCCACCTTGGTATGGATTGCCGCCATAGTTAGGCCCTGAGCCAATTGAATTTTTCAATGAAACGGTGATCCGTTGATCTAAGTCTTTCAAGCTAGTGGCTAGTGCCAGTGTTTCTTCCAGTTGCAGCCCGTTTGCTCTTGCGGCAGATTCTTGATTGGCGATGCGATTGGATTCTGCTTTAAGTTGTTCATACTCAGTGCGAGAAACTTTTCCTGCGGCTATGCCGTCGTCAATGCGCTTAGCTTGGGCGGCTTGTTGACCGTCAATACCAGGCCAGGCTTGAGTGTCGCGGCTGTTTGCGGAGAGACTACGTTTAAGTTCGTCTAGCTCTTGGTTCAAGCGATTGTTTTCATCGAAAGAAAGGGTGCCATCGGCTTTGAAGCTGTTGCGATCGTTCAAGACACGGTTGTATTGATTGGTCAGTGAACGGGCCTCATCAATTGTCAGGCGGCCGGTTGTGAGGTTGCGGGTGATGCGCTGTTTGATATCAGCAAGTGCAGCATCTGAATTGTCTACGTTAGTAGTTACTGAAGCACCGTAAGTGGTGCTGGAGGACAAGCCAAGCATTTGATTGAGCGAGTTTTCAACTTTGTTCAACTCGGCGTTCAATGTAGCTGTTTCGATGGCGTCAAGTTGGTTGTCGGCATGGCTTGAGCGGTAGCTTGCTTCCATGGTCTTAACTTTGTCTAGTTGTGATTTCAAGCTCTGGGTGTCAGAGGTGCTCAACTTGTTGGCATTGATAGCATCAATGATTCGGTTTGTTAGTTGAGTGTCGCGGGCTGCGATTGAATCAGTACTGGCGACACCAGTTTGTGGCAGCAAAAGCGTTTTGAACATATCGGTCCATTGATTCGACCAAGCTGGCTGGCTGGCAGCTAATAGTGAGATCGAAGAGGCGATCAGCGCAGCTTGTACCAAATTTTTTCTTGCAAACATATTTTCTCCTAACTAACCAAATCGTCTGCACTTGCAGCGGTTATAGTTCTAGCTACATTCCGAAGACACCTACAGACGTTAGAGTTTACAACGCTGTTTCCCTCGTCAGTCGATAACAACCAATTGACTTAATCAAGGACTATTTCTAGCTCTCGAATGTTCCTGAGCAGCGGTGATTGAAAAGTTTCCTGCAAAACGGTCAAGGGAAACCTTCGGCGAAAGAATTGACTTCGTCGAGCTAGTGTTTGCTATGGACTATAGCCTTGTGAGGCAAGGCTTTATGCGCACTTGGCGTTGTAGCATTGTGGCTACTTGAGGTGTGGTGTGACACGTGGTGTGAAGTTACTGGTGCCCTATGAGAATGAGCTGAGGCAACTGTGGTTTTTCTGTCTTTAACAGGAATAAATACTCTTTTCGGTTGATCATCTGCCAAGGTTGAAAACAAAAGACAACCACCGGCTAAAACTACTGCTGTCAGTAAAACGTAGAAGAGGCCATTGAACTCAAAATTGGTGCGATTACTAGAATAATTTGAGTCGAACATGTTTCCGCTGAAGAGGTCAAAAAAGAACCATTCTTCTGAAGAACGACTGATTAGACTGATACCGATTACTATGACCGCGATTAGAACTAAAAATGGGTCCATGGTGCCAACTAGTGCCTCTACTAAGAATCCTACGATTCTATAGACTTTCGCTTGACAACTTGCGCTTCTTAACTCCGGTTTAAGCTTTCCAAGCGGTACCATCTGTAGCGGCAAGCGTATAAGCCTTTGCTAAGGGCTTTTGTTAGTCATTTGGTCTTATCCCAGGCGTCTTTGACTGGAGCAGGCAAATTATTTTGGTTCTTCAGAAGCAGTGCTACTTGCCACATTTCTTTTTCACTGAGCATTTTGTTGAAACTAGGCATACTTGTAAATTTGATACCGTGTTTTACAAACCAATAGGTATGGCCAACTGGATCATCGGTAACGTCATCGCCATTGCCAAACAAAGGTGGCCTAGGATAAAAGCCATTGGCAAATTCTGGTGTTGGATTGGCTGGTGCTCCATGGCAACCAGAGCAGTTTGAGCCATAGATTTTTACACCGGCCATTAAATTGGCAGGATCGGCCGTGATTGCAGGTTCTTCGGTCGCTTCTCTCTTTATGGTTGCCTTGAGTGATGTTCTGGCAGCCCATTTCTCAAAAGCTTCTGGTGGTTGATCTCCGCGTGCTGGCACTAAGCCATTAGCGATCACCAGGTAACCGCTTGCGGCTACCATAGCCAGAGTTCCAGCAACACCAATCAAAAGTCCGGCTATTAATTTGTTCAATTTTTTATACTCTGAAGGCTGTGTGATTCTGGCACCCATGACCTTCACAACAATGCTTTGGTTCCGCTTCAGTTCAAATATTAATAGCCATCAAAAAAGGAAAGGTTGCCCGAAACCTTTCCTTCTTCTTTTGCTCTTTCCTAACTTGTGTGTGGTGTGTTGGGAGGAGCGATATTTATTCTAGAGTTATTGCACTTCTAATTACCAGTCTATAGCTAACTTGCCCCCTTGCCTTTGGTGTCAAACTCCGAAGATTTCGGTTTCGGCGGCAGCGAGAGCTGATTTGCCTCAACCACGGGGGTAATTCGGTTCGCGCCATGCTTATCGGTCCAATGGTCCAAAGTAAGCTTGCCCGAGACGGTCACCTGATTACCCTTGGTCAAATACTTGGAAGCAAGTTCCGCTAACTTACCCCAGGTCTCGACCCTGTAAAAGTCTGCAGGGACAGTATTTTCCTTGTTTGGACTACTACCATCAGATCTGTCAGACTTATCACTATCCGTATTTTTGGCTCCTGATTTGTTTGAGCCATTTACTGCTACAACCAAGGTTGTTTTTATTCTGCCGCTCGAGAATTGAATTTGTTCAGGAGCTTTTACCAGGTTCCCCACCAGTGATACATTGGCAAGACTCATAAATCACCTCCGCTAGTTTCTAGCTTTCGTTAACAACTTGGGTGGGGGAGATTCGAAAATAATAGCAACCATACAAACGTATGTCAACATATTTTCGTCTGGTATCTTGAAA
>CALRJJ020000412.1:0-5253 GCA_943367505.1 Flavobacterium psychrophilum
GAATCGGGGCGTCTCGAATCTTTCGCTTGGCCCACAATCTTGACGAGGTCCTCAGCCCATGGTTTTGCCCTCTTGCCGCAGTAACTTCATAGCTACAGATTAGGGCACGATTGTTTCAGACTTGTTGCAAGATGCTGCTTCTTTTCTCTCAAGTTAGCCCATTTGAGTACTGGCTATGGGAGAACCTGAGAACGCTTGCCCCTTGTGGCAAAGCCAACTATATGAAAAACCTGGATAACGGGTATATAGACAGGGCTGAAAGGTGCAAGTCTATGGATACGAGCAAGGCCAATCTGTCGTCCAAACTTGATGCTGCTAAGACTCTCGAGGCCGAATTGGCCGAAGTTCAATTGCAGGAATCTCGGCGTAGCTTGTTGCGCATAGCCATTGATGCTGTCACCGAGCCCTATCACCAGCAAGCTGCTGCTAAGCAAAATCTTGAACAAGCAGTTCAACAAATCAAAGGGGCGGGCTCCTCTTCGTCTTCTTCACCTCGAAGTGTTGAAATTGCCCGGCAAGCGGCTGAGAAGATAGAGATTGCTAGAGAAAAGGAATTAGATGCCTACAACATTACTTCGGGTGCCGTAAAGACACTTGGTGCCTTTGCACGAGGAAAGTTTGGATTTTTTGTTGCCGGTGCAACCTACGCCCTCGATGAAGTTTCTCAGAATGACTCTATGTTTACTGATGCCGCTTTGGGTTTAGCCAAAGGCCTCACCATGAGGGGAATTATTGGAAAACTAGGCGCCTCTAGTCAGGCATCTCCAGCTTTGATGTCCTTAGAATTAGGTATTTCTAGCCGAGTTGTTGACCCCTTGCTTACTCGTGCTAATTATCTCAACCAAGACGGTCTAGTTACTAGTGAGTCGATTGGCCGCGGTTTACTTAGAACTGGCACTAATGCCATAGACCCTATTGCTTTGGCGAGCGATTTAGCCAGCGCTGGTCTGACCCACGGCTTGGTCAAGCTCGCGCCCCAGCAACTGGCTGGTAATACTTTCAAAGCGATGACGACGATGAGTTTTACTCGTGGATATGCTGATGGCTTAACTACTGAAGCTCAAAGTCAATATCATAAGGGCGAACTTTCATTGAATCGGTTGGCTGTTTATCCCATTGCTACGGCCCTTTCGACCTCATTGGCTGCGGCGCCCGGAAATCAGCGCTTGTATGCACACAACTATGCATTGGAAAATGCTGTTGCCATTAGAGAGCGTGAGTTTAAGCTTGTTTCTATCGACCCTGGCGATGTTAAAAGTATTGCCAATAGCGGTGGCAAGGTCTCCACTTATTCTATTAAGCCTATGGCCGAAGGGTTTGTCGCTGGTGAGACTGAGAAACTTTCAATTGTCAGAGCAAAGGCTCCTACTGATTGGCTGTCGGCTGCAGCAAACGTTGTTCACCGCTCTGCTCCGAAGAGTACGGAGACAGAAATTAGATTTGTTAGTCGCGCTGCTGGCGATGAACATGCACCATGGCAAATGGTAATTGATAAAGGTGCTAATTCGCTTTTGCAAGTAATGCAAAAGAACTCTGGTTACTACCATGGCAACGACGTTGCACCGTATTTGAAAAACTTCAAAGAACCGGTTAGAGCATTTCTTGGCAGTGGCTCTGAAAGTGGTGCCTTCATGCTGTCTAGCGGTGCCGTATTGAAGGTTTCTAATTCACTTACTGGACGAGATTTTTCTGATTGGGGTAAATTGCCTCATGATGCCAAAGCACTGTTTGGTGCAGTGCCAGTAAATAATCAAGATCGGCCTAGGGCTAGTTCGGTCATAGCCCTGTCATTGCAAGAACCACTGCGTACGCCAGTAACTGAAAAACAGGCGGCGGCGTTGCGTGAGCAAATGATGAAGGACGGAGTAATTTTTCACGATTACAATTATCGCCTCATGGGTGATCAGGTTAGTTGGGCCACAGATCAAGTCGGTATCGATGCTCGTGGTAAGACCGTAATGCTTGATTATGGAGCGCGCCGCTCTCTTAAGTGATTAGTTTTAAGTGATGCGTTTTAGGAGACTTCTTTTCGATTGGTTTTTTGCTCCTCTACTTCTATCAATCGTATTATAAAATGTAGTAGAAAAAATAAAAGTGAAAAGCGGCAGGGTTTGAAAAGCCAAAGGTGAGCAACGAAGGCAATGGCTTTGCGGGCTTTTTGCTATGCCTGGAGTGGCTTCTCGACAACGTGTGGGCTTTGAGTTAACTAGTTCACCGCATGAAAAAAGAAAGAGCAAGAAAAGCCTTTTGGGCTCTCCTTGCTCTCCATCACAGCAAGCGCTGGTGTTACTTGCTGCTCTAATACGACTTAGTTCAAGTTTCTTGTGTTGCTTTCTGTCGTCTACTGGTAATTAGACTTCTTCGAGCTTCTGCTCAGGCGATGGTGACGCCCTTGCAGAGGTAGACGTCCTGGATGGCGTTGAGCAGGATGATGCCGTCCTTCATGTCCTTCTGGAAGGCCTTGCGACCGGAAATCAGCCCCATGCCGCCGGCACGCTTGTTGATCACTGCCGTCTTGATGGCCTGGGCCAGATCGTTCTCGCCGGAAGGTCCGCCGGAATTGATCAGGCCCTGGCGACCCATGTAGCAGTTCACCACCTGGTAGCGGGTGAGGTCGATGGGGTGGTCGCTGGTGAGGTCAGAATAGACGCGCTTATCGGTCTTGCCGAACTTGAGTGCGTCGAAGCCGCCGTTGGTTTCGGGCAGCTTCTGCTTGATGATGTCGGCACCGATGGTGACACCAAGGTGGTTGGCCTGGGCGGTCAGGTCAGCGGCCGTGTGATAGTCTTTGTCGCCGACCTTGAAGGCGTTGTTGCGCAGGTAGCACCAGAGAATGGTGACCATGCCCAGCCGGTGCGCTTCTTCGAAGGCCGCGGCCACTTCCTGAATCTGGCGAGCAGACTCGGGCGAGCCGAAGTAGATGGTGGCGCCGACGGCGACTGCCCCCATGTCATAGGCTTGCCGCACCTGACCGAACATGATCTGGTCGAACTTGTTGGGATAGCTGAGGAATTCGTTGTGGTTGAGCTTGACGACGAAAGGAATCTTGTGGGCGTACTTGCGCGACACTGAGCCGAGCACGCCGAAGGTCGAGGCCACGGCGTTGCAGCCGCCTTCGATGGCCAGCTCGACGATCTTGTCGCTGTCGAAGTAGATGGGGTTCTTGGCGAAAGAGGCGCCGGCGGAGTGCTCGATACCCTGGTCGACGGGCAGGATGGAAAGGTAGCCCGTGCCTGCCAGACGGCCGCTGTCGAAGAGGGTCTGCATGCTGCGCATCACCCGGGGGTTGCGGTCAGATGGCGCCATGAATTGGTCGACGAAGTCGGCGCTGGGCACGTGGAGCAGCGAGCTGGGAACCTTTTCACACTTGTGCTCGAGCAGAGATTTGGCGTCGGCGCCCAGGGCTTTTTCGATGGTGGCCAGGTCGGTGGAG
Source organism: Flavobacterium psychrophilum (assembly GCA_943367505.1). Taxonomy (GTDB): domain Bacteria; phylum Cyanobacteriota; class Vampirovibrionia; order Obscuribacterales; family Obscuribacteraceae. The sequence continues at coordinate 3,434 of CALRJJ020000412.1, forward strand.
GAGATTTTGGTCGCTTCGGTCATAGATTGCCTTTGTTGATTTTTTCGGTGGTTGGTCGAAGAGGTGTCGAACTATTAGCACTAGTGCCAATGCTTTTTTGTTCGATGCTCTGAATTGCTGGGAAGAAATAGGGGTGTTTAGAAAGAGGGTCCGAGTTTGGGGTTGATGGGAATGACTATTTTTTCTAACACCTATTAGATCAGAGCTGCCACTTAGCTAAGGCGAAGTTCTGTAAACCATTGCTGTAACTGCCTTGTAACATCTCGCTGTTAGTCGGCTAGCCCGGGGCAGCGAGCCTGCATCGAGTCAGCCCTGGTGCCTTTTTGCGCTGGCTTAGTGGCATCTCATGGCCGATTTAGTCGCCTTTTATCAGCTATTTCTTCCTGGCGTAAAAATCTAAATGCTAATGGCAGCAGATGAGATGCTGCTCTAAAATCGAATTATTTGCTTGCGCTAACTCGCGCATCTGGCACGAACCGTGCAATTGCGGTTATTCCCCACTATTTCCGGTAAGCTCTGGGCCGATTGTTCTAACAATAAAAACTAGGCGAAATTTCGCTGCTCTTTTTCTCTGAAAATTCACGCTGCCGCTATGGTGCCACCAGCTTGAGTCTGGCGTTGGTTTCTACTTGACCCAAAACAGCGCCATTGCAAGCAGAGTCGAATTGTAGCCAATTGTAAAGAGGTGTGCTGTAACAATAGTTATTCTCACCTTTTGCGTAGTTAGAGCTTAGAACTAAGTATCTCTTCTCAATTTTTCAATTACTGGTGCAATAAAGCTAACTCCTAAGCCAACACCATTTACGCCTGCATGTATCTCACTTTCTGAGTGCTGCAGTGGCGTCTGTTTACTGAACTGTGTCAAAAACTTGCTCAATTTTTCTCTGGCTTCCCCAATCAATCGCTTCAAAGCCATGTATAACGCAATTGTCATCTGTAAATCGTATTTTCGTTTCGTGCTCCCTCTCTGCCTCGTAATGCTCTGCACTGCGATGCTTTCGACCTTGGCTGGTTGTGGTGGAACTGGTGATACGTCTGCCATCGCTGGACAGTCATTGCCGGTTGCATCCTTGCCCGCTGACTCTTCGTCTGCAACTGCTGCGTCGTCGACTGCTGCATTGCCTTCGACTGCCGCTTTGCCTTCGACTGCCTCTTTGGCCTCATCCGTCGCTGCACAACCCTCAACGTCGACCAAGGCCGCACCACTACCTGGGGCTATTTTTGAAATCGTGGCCTCCGGTGCCAATCTCACCCTCGATCAATTCGTTGCGGAAGTTCGTATTGCGATGAATCATTACGAAGGTGAGGTGGGCACCGTCCTTCAGTGGATGGCGCGCTACAACTCAAGAAAAGGAGGTCTCCATGCCTACGTCACGATTGTGGCTGTGGGCCAAAGTAATGCTTCGATCACTGAAGAGGAACCCGACGACTCGTCGCCTGCCTCGTCTTCCTCGTCTGGCTCATATGAACCCAATTATGCTTCAGCTCAGACTACCGACAACTTGTCGCCATCTCAACTGAGAGAAGTGGCTTGCGTTGGGGGCTCTGCTGTTACTTACGCCCAATATTACGAAGTGATGCAGGCCTATACCGACGCCACTCAAGCTATGGCCGTAGGCCTGGCTCCTGGCACTCCACTGCTTGCCTCCGAGCAGAGGCTTACTCAACTTTACGAAGAAGAATCGCGCTTGCCTGACGCCGAAGCTGATTCGCGAAGGGACGCCCGGGTTGCATTCCGTGATCAACGACTAGGTGCCCTGCGGCAGTGCAGTCAAAACTAGTTGCAACGCTGACAGAAAAGGCGCTTTGGCAAAGCGCAT
>CALRJJ020000413.1:0-5250 GCA_943367505.1 Flavobacterium psychrophilum
AAAGGCAAACACCCGCCATTGCTAGCAGGTGTTTGCTCTCGAAGCCAAGTATTTCCAGGTCAGCGCCTAATTACAAAGACACTAGAAACGAGGATGACAGTCAGTTAGTAGTTATCGTCGTAAGGAACAACGAAACCTTTGCCCTGGAATATCATGCTGTGGCTGCCGCTGTGGGGGCTCGGATATCCGATGAAGCCATGCTTGATACCATAACCTGCGCCGTGGAGAACGCCATAAGCGCTACCAGCAACTAGGCCAGCTGGACCACCGGTCATAGCACCGGCGACCATTTCATAAACGCCATCTTCTTTACCCAGATTACGGGCAACCATTTTGGTTCCACCGATAGCACCCTTGATGCCATCTGAGAAAGCGGCGGTTGGAACATCCCAAGCAGTTGTAACGGCCATAGAGACCAGTCTGCATGGGAAGTACCACATTTCATAGATTACCCGAGCCGATTCTGGACGCTCTGGGTAAGCCATACTAGGAGCGGAAAGACTCATTGCGAGTCCTAAAGCAGCTAGCAAAGACGAAAGAATTTTCTTTTGCATTATCCTCAACCTTTTCTACTGGGAGTACATCCCTCAGTCAAATAGAATTATTTCTCTTCCATGGTGATGAAAGACCAGCGGCTGAATGGATGTTCCCAACCTTTCTTCCAGCCATGTCCCATGCCGTGGTAGCCACCATAGACACCACCAGCTACCATACCGACGGATCCACCGATTGGAACGGCAGCTAGACGTTGTCCAGTTCCATGCTCATCGCCGAATTTCTCAGCAACGTGATTGATACCTTTGATACCGCCGTGGTATCCACCAGCGATAGGACCGGTAACGAGACCGGTGAACAAGGCACCGCTTGCAGCTCCAACGGTACGAATAGGAGCTTGTAGAACCCACTGAACCGGCTTGGCTTCATAATCGAGGGCCATCGCAGGAGCGACAGCAGAGACCATGAGAGCGGCCGACATAAGAACTTGACCTAGTATTTTGTTTGTCATCTTATCCACCGTTTCTAATTCAGAGCTACCCGACATCACTTGGCTAGGGTGCCGGGTAGCAATTACTACTTACTATTTTTCTTCAGTGACAATGTAGGAATCAGTACTAAATGGTTTTTCCCAACCACTAGTCATACCATGCTTAGCACCGACGATAGCGCCATAAGGAACGCCCCAGACCATACCAACAGGCCATCCGAGAGCGAATGCTGCGAGATTTTGTCCAAGACCCTTCTCATCGCCAAAATGCTTGGCGAGTTGACGCTGCAATGTGTGAGGCGTACGCCAAAGTGAATTGACGATGATGCCTTCTGGGGTATCAACAATTACGGCTGTGGTAGCACCAGCTAGGGAAGCCATGCTGTTAAGAGGACCGTCTCCGGCCATCGAAGGCATTGCAACACCAATACTGATAGCGCCAGCAGCTATTAAGGCTAAAGCTTTGTTTTTCATATCTTCCTTACCACCCGGTCTATATCATTTTCTGATTCAGATTTTGAGTTAGATTTTGAGGGTGACTCTAAGAGAGCCACCCTCTCATTCTTTCTACCCGACAATTATCGAACATAAGTTCACTGTTTCATTGAACCTAACGTTGATTACTCAACAAGTTAGTCTTCTTTGAAAGTGAATGCTTCTTTGGTGAATGGCTTTTCGAAGCCAGTTTTCATACCGTGCCAACCGCCATCGAAGCAACCATAAGCTGCACCGCCAACGATACCGAACGGAGCGCCAACGATGGCTCCTGTCCACTTCTGGTATCCACCATCTTCATTACCAAGCTTACCGGCAACCCAGGTAGTGGATTTAATGGCTCCCTTAGTTCCGTCTTTAACGGCACCTAGAGGAACGCCTACTACAGCTCCAACACCTGAACCAACCACTTTGACAGGGAACAGACAAATGTTCTTGAATGTGTCGTCATCGGCATACGACGGAGCGACCATTGTGCCAACCAAAGCTGAGGCTAGTATGAAAGAGGACGCTATCTTTTTAAGCATGCAAATCTCCAACTCTTAGCAATCGTAATTTAGGAAATCATTTTTCGAATGATTCGACCAATCCTGGACCAACGGCCCGAGACAAGCTCCATTTTACTCATTTATTCCGAGAGGTCCATATTTAATGACTGACTTATTTCGACCTCAGCAAGCGTATCGCGGCAATATACTTGGTTTCGGGCTTTGAAATGAGTTGTAAAAAGTTTGTTGGAATAGCACCACTTTTCAAGCGGTATATACGATCAAAGCAGTGTTGGCACACGCTGAATATAGGAATATTGCAGGGTCTCGGGACCTTATGAAATCAAGATGGTATCAAATATGATGACAAGTGGAAAGATGCGGCAAAAAAAAGGACGGGAACAAAAAATTCTTGCTCCCGTCCGAAATTTTCTGATTTTTCCTAGGCTTTTATTACTGGAGCAACACCGGCATGCTCAGTACGGTGCCAGGTAGAGACTTGCTTACCAAATAAGATTTGGCAGAACGAGACAACAATAACTGGTACCCAGTGGCCATAGACGTAGGCCGTAACGTAAAAACTGCGTCCCAAAGCTTTGAGGAAAGACATAGGGGCGCGATAGATACGCATAGCAATCAAGAAGTTGACCTGACTAATGCCAAATATTGCCATCACTATCAGTGCTAAGAATTTGCCGTAAGTTGGCACGCCTGTGGCAATATGCACAACTTCAGAGGCAATTTCTAAAGTCAGCAGAGCGGGTACGACAAAGTAGACTGTAAAGACTAAGGTATCGAGACGCTCCACCAGCGATAAGCGCGTTGGTGAATTGAGCGGGAAAATATAGTCGAGATAACGACGAATGCTGCCTTCAGCCCAACGCCGCCGTTGTCTAATGAGGGCCTTAAAGGTTGTGACTGCTTCTTCCCAGACAATTGCTTCGGGACAGAAAGTAATATCCCAATTGCTGACGAGTAAGCGCATGCTCAGATCTAGATCGTCCGTAATGGCCTTGTTGTTCCAGCCGCCGACGTCAATGAGGGCCTGGCGCTTAACCAATTGACCATCGCCGCGCAGCTCGACAGCACCACCGATAAGGTCACGAGAGACTTGAAAATAAGTGTCAACGGCATACTCAGAAGCCTGACATTCGACCAGAAGACCCTTTTGATTCTCGTACATTTTCTTCTGAGCTTGCACTGCGCCAACATTAGCTGGCTCCAGTGACGGCAGAATAATGTTGAGGAATTCAGGATCAACATTGGCATCGGCGTCGAAAACAGCAATAACCTCGCCTTTGCAAAGAGGCAAAAACTCATTGAGAGCAGCAGACTTACCAGGGCAAGAGCCTGGAACTCTATTAAGCACCTGAAGTCGGGGAAACTCGACTTGAAGTTCCTTCAATATTTCAGGCATCTTGTCAGTGGAGCAATCGTCTATAACCCAAACAGAGTAGGCGTCATAGTTGATTTGAAAAAGATTGCGAACCGTGGTTTCAATCACTCGTGATTCGTTCTTGGCAGAAATAACCACATCGACATAGGGATGCCAGACTTTAGCTGCCTCAGGGCTGGTTAAGCCCAGAGAGCGACGAGCTAAGACTTTTTTGTGATGGCGCTGTTGGGCGGAGAAAAGCCAAATAGTGTGAGCAATCATCATGCTCAAGACTCCGCACAAGATGAAGAGCACTTCTGGGCCGGTGAAAAATTTGTCGATGGCCTTTAGAGCCATCCACACACCAACAACAAGCAAAACTAAAACTATTCGGTTACGCATGCTTCCTACTGATAACGGTTGTAACTAACATTCTATAAGAATGCAGCCACATGGCAACCAGTCACCGCTCACCTAATCAAATGTTTAGATTGACCAGGATAACTTTTTTTTCGGACCAAAGGTCGTCAAGGCCACCCAGCTGTGCTTTGCAACTTTACTGTAGGGTATTGCCTGCTTCATCTAGCTTTGCACCCGAAGCCATTTCTTTACTGGTTTGACTGTGATGATGCAAACCAATCAAGAGGGTCGGCAAACCAATAATTAGAAGGGTGGTGAAAACTCCACCAGGTAACTTGTCAGCAGACACGCCTATTAATACAGCTGGAATGGTTGAAGCGGCCGACATTGCTGTATTCTGCGCTGCAAAGACCTTGCCCCTAAGCTCTTCCGGTACAGAGGCCTGCAGCAGAGATTGGGTGGGCACGGCAATAAAGGCACAAGAAGCGCCCACTAGAGCAACAATCAGAAGCGGCACGACAATAAGTGAACCGTGGAAATTCACAGAAGCCATCCCCAGCGAAGGCAAGACCGAGTCTTGCAGAAATCCTAAAGAACCCAACAGGGTAAGGAATAGGCCAAGCAGAACGAAGCCTTTGTAGGCCAATAATGCCGCCGAAACCTTGGAAAAATAATGGCCAACCACGAAGTTACCAATACCCATGCCAATGCCAGCGGCAGCAATGACATAGCCAAACTGCACAGCTTGAAGATTAAGTAACTGTTCGGTCAGGCCTACCGAAATTGGGGTGAGGGCAATAATGGTCGAAAACAGGAAGGTGAGCTTTACGATGGCGCGAAAAACCATCTTATTGTTGGCTATGTAGGCGATACCGAAACGCAGCTCTTCCCACCAGACCTCACTAGATTTAGCAGCTGGTTTGTTATCAGTAATTTGGCAACAAAAAATGGCGGCCAAAACAAAGGCACCAGCAACTGCAAATGGTGCTTTACCAATACCAGTATGGGCAATAATCGGCTCACCTATAGCAAAACCAAAGCCTAGAGCAATCATCATAGTAGTGAAAAACAGCGAGTTAGCTTGAAACAACTCATCCTTCTTCACCAGCCGCGGTATCGACGATGCTTCCGCTGGAGCAAAGAACTGAGAACCTATTGATACAACAAAGGCCAATGAAAAAGCAGCAATTGGCGATGCCTTTGCATATGGTGTCGCCACTAGACAAATGCAAGCCGCGCGAAAAAGATTAGAAAGCACCAAAACAGCTTTGTTAGACCAGCGATCGACATATACTCCAGCCATAGGACTGAGCAACACGGCCGGGATGGTAAAGGCGACATAGAGAAGACTAGTAAGCTGAGCCGACTCAAAATGCTTGCCGGCAATCGTGGCATGCTCATTAGCCGTCAAGACGGCAACGAACAAAACAAAGACTACCCGATCGGCAAATTGAGAGAAGACTTGGGCAATCCACAGGCTCATGAATTGCCGATTAGCAAATAGACTGCGGTATCCAGATTTAGATTCTTCGGCCGCCTTTTCAGTC
>CALRJJ020000414.1:0-5249 GCA_943367505.1 Flavobacterium psychrophilum
TGCTTCTCGAATTGGGTTCGGCTGTTAGCTTCGCCGGTCGAATTTTGACCGATATCGGTCAAAATTTGACCTGAACCATGCTGCGACTGACACTTTCAGCGCTATACTCATGAAAATTTTAATGTGGGGTGCCTAGTGAGCTCAGTATTTAATAGTCCGCTGAAGCGTTTAATTTCGCCGGTACCCTTAAGTTTTCCCTTGTCTCTATGCTTTGCCTTATCTCTGTTCTTTAACAAAAGTTCGTTGCCAGTGTTGGCGGCACCGGATGTGATGACTTCTGGTGGCTCGAGTGTAACCGGCACTGCTCCCAGCGATCCTGCGGTTGTTCCGGCTGGGCTATCAGCGCCTGGTGGTGCGGCGGCTACAAGCTCGTCGACGGTCGTACCAACGGTAACTCCAGAGGCAACATCAACACCTGCTCCTGCACCAACGGCAACTTCAGGGGCCGCTTCAGGGGCAACACCAGCTCCTGCCCAGACAGCAACTCCGGAGGCTGCATCAACTCCGGCCCAGACACCAGCACCTGTTCAGGCACCAACATCTGCTTCAACTTCGATAGCGGCTCCGGCCAATGACCTCGCTGCCGAGATTAACAAGCTTGATGAGATGCGCATCAAGGGGCAGTGTGCTAATGCTCAGATTGAGCAGCGGCTGATGCCTATCGCTGATATGCAAAAGCAAATCGTCACTTTAGAGAGTGTTATGGGGCGGAGCAATCCCAATGTGGTAATGCTTTATCATTTGCTTGCTCGTCGCTATCAGCAACAAGCTTATGTAACTGGTAAATTCGCCGATAGCGAGAAGCTCTACCGTTGGTTGACTGATACTGCCACTGCTCAGCAGAAAGGTTTTGATGAGCTGCTGTTCGGTTCTGCTTACCTGGCAATGGCAGATGGTTATCGTATGACAAAGCGCTATGACCTTGCTCTTTCGACTTACCAGAGGGCCCTTCCTGTTTTTCTTCGAGGGAAGAAAGCGGCTCAGGTTATCATTGCTGATTACAAGACCTTTGGTGAAAGTGCTTATGAGAAGCAAGTGAAGAGTAGCTCTAATGCTAAAGTGAAGAGCCTAATTGCTGCCAACAAGAATTTCATAGAGGCAATTGATAAGTCGCAGGGAAATGAGCGCTATATAGCATCACCGGTTCCAGACGCTTACTTTGGCATGGCTGTTTGCTATCTCAAGAAAGATGATTTAGTTAAGGCAAAAGAGTATTTGGCGAAAGCAAAAGCTAACGGTTTGATTGTGGTTGATATAGCCAAGTTAAAAGCTGCTGCTGCTAAGAAGCCTGGAGCCAAGCCTACTTTCAAGCCTACTTTCAAGCCAGCAGCAGGTTCTAGCGCTAAGAAAAGCAAGTGAGCTTCTCTTGCTTTTCTGCCGACAATTCTCTTTAGGCGGCGCCTAAAATTTAAATTCCCAGCTTTTTCAAAAAGTCTTGTGCGGCAGGGTGGCTCTTAATGCGATCTGTGATGCCGCGCATATCTTTGTTGATATTCTGATTATTCATGCCATACAGCGAGTAGGCAATCAGTTCGTGTACATCGGTAAGATAATCTTGAGCGACGCTATCGAGAACCGGACGCACATTGGCTAGACGGGTGACGCACCACTCTGTATCTTCGACACTGCTGTTAGAGGCTTTGAAGCCTTTCATCATCTCGATTTCTACGATTATTTCTTGGCTGATTTTCGGGCTATAAAAACGCAATCCGACAAGGGCTCGTTCTGCTCCCGCTGGGGGAGTGGCACCACTGGTAGTGACTGTGATTTCGCCCAGGGGTAAGACTGATGATTCGCCGCTTGTTGTTGTTGTTGTTGACTCAGTTGTTATCGGAACTATTTTGTATCCAGTTAAACCCTTAAAATAGTTCTGGCTGAAGCCGTGATCTTCCAGCACGCGCCTTATGATTTGACCGCGTTGGCCTGGCGGTGCATTGATCACTCGGCCGGGAATGGTGTCTGGATGCTCGTGCACATATTTCTGCATGCGTTGATACGCTTCGTTTTTAAGTTTGCCCACTTCGCCACCAAGTTCATGGCTGGCGACATTGAGTAAATCGCGCACATCACCAGGTTTCTTCGTTGGGGTGTTAGTGGAAGAAGTGTTAGCGGAAGAAGCATTGTCGGTAGAAGGAGCATTGTCGGCAGCATAGGCTGGAGCTATCAGCAAACTTGAAGTCGGTCCATTGCTGTCACCATACTGAGTCGGCGCGCTCAGTGATCTGTAGATTGACTTGAGAAGCTCGTCTTTGATCTGAGCCTTAGCCATGGTAATAGCACCAGTGGCTACTTGTTTTTGGAAAGGCGATAAATTTGGTGTGCTCAAAGCTGGATAAACCAGTACGTCCTCGAGCATATTTTCAACGGCTCCTTGAACGTCTACTCGTTTCGAGAACGCTTGGCCATCGTGGTTTTGCAATGCCATCATTAGAGATTGCAGTGCGTAGAGCGGCGTTGTTGTCCAATACCAGTAACCACCGCCGGCGATGGCGGCGAGTAAACCTACGGTTATTGCGATTGGCGCTACTTTCATCTTCAGACTAGATCCTCAGACTTGCAGCTTCAAAAAAAATACGCCCGGTTGGATTCGAACCAACGACCTCCCGCTTAGAAGGCGGGAGCTCTATCCGCTGAGCTACGGACGCATATACCAACATTTGCGAGCCTTCAGAGCAAATGCGTGGACCAAACCTTAGTCTGGAGCAAACATTATAACCTACGCCATAACCTCTGGGGTGGCTTCTATGGTTTTAGGGTGGGGGACGTATATCCAGCCCTCAAGGGCGATCAGGTCTGTTGAAATCTGCCTGGGCGGGGCTGTTTGGCTCGGATTGAGGTAGGCAATTGCTGCTCCCAATGCGGCAATGACTGCGTCGAGGGCGTCGTCGCTGGCGAGGGTGAACTGCTCTAGATTGGGCGGTAGTGAAAGCTCTGGTAATGCTGTTGCGATTCTGTTTACAGAGCGTAACTTGTCGCTCTGGCCCGCGAGATTGTTGTTGCCTCTGAGGCTATTGTCGCTTGTTAGGTTGCTGCGGCCACTGAGGTTGTTGAGTATAAATTGCCTCAGCTGCTTCGCCTCAGGGTCTTTGCCCTTATATTTGCGCCAGTGCTGGCCCAGTGATTTGAGCACAGCGGCAGGATAGACCTCCATAACCGCAGGCCTGAAATGGGGCGCATGGCTGCCTGGGTTCTCTGCTCTCTCTGGGTTTGCAGGCGAAAATCCCTCTGTGGTTGCAAATGGCAAGATGGCGAAGCCCTCTTTGTGCAGTGCTAAGAGCAGTTGCATTCCTTGCCAGGTCATCTTGAGCATTCCCGGATTGATTTGATGCAGGGGGCTTTGAGCCTTGGGGCTCGTGCAATTATCTGTCAGCCTTTTAATCTCACCGCCCATGATTGGCTTTGCTACCTGCACTTTTGCCAGAAGTTCTTCGAAGGACAGAGCGCTAACAAGAGTGGCTAAATCGACCCAACTAGGAGAGTTCGGTGCAGTTTGAGAAGAATAAGCCGGATTGGTTTCCATCAGTATCTTGGCGAAAGGGGCGGGATAAGAGAAAGGGAAGTCAAGGCCGATAATACACTCTGAAAGTGCACTGCATTCAGGCTTGGCGTGTTCGCCTTGGTGGCAAAGAGGCCGGTTGGCAGCTGAGTTTTTAGGATCACGTAAATTCTCAAGATCAGGTAAATTCTCAAGCCCAAGCAAATTCTCAAGAAGTCGGTTCGAGCCGACGTTCTCCAGGCTGTCAATGTACAAAATCGAAGATTCAAGTCGCCCCCTGGCAATCCAGGTGGCATTTGGTTGCTTCATGGCTGCGCTGTAGTCGCATCCGACTATATTGGCAGGGCTTATCTTATCTCCTGGCAACCGGGGCTTAACCTCAAAAAACATAGATATTGTAGAAGCCCTTATACTATAGGGGTCCTTTACTTTTGAAGCGCCTAAGCGGTCAGCGGTAATCAGTGCCAGAACCAGAGCTAACTAAATACGCCAACGCTGTCGGGCTCGTTTACGACCTAAGCTTGCCTGTGCGTTATCCGCTAGCGGCTGTTTGGCAAGTCGATGGCGAAACTGTTGTTACTTGCGCTCATTCAGTCATTCTTTACACTGAAATTCTCAAGGCTTTACGGGTTCGCTTTCCTAGCAGTGGGCGTGAATACTCAATTAAGTCAGTGGTTTTCCATCCGAAAGTTGATAAGGCCGTGCTCAAGACTATGGCTAAGCATGGTCTTACCGATCCAGTAAACGGCTTGCCACTGCAAAAACACAATGTTGCTTTGTTGAAACTCTCGCCTAGCGCCAATGAGCTTTCGGCCGATGAGATCAAAGAAATCAATGATTCTTTTGAGCGCTTCTTGCCCGAGCATGAAGCTGGGCTCGGTGGCAGCTTGGCTGAAATTGAGTTGCCGCTAGTGGTGCAAACAATCACCAATGCGCGTAAAGTCGGCACTGTCTCGATACTCGATGAGCGCAACCGTGTTGTCGGCAAGCTTTTTTGTCAGAACGGGCGCGCCACTCATGCTTACTATCACAATCTCGTTAACGAGATGGCGATTTATCAAATTATCATGCACAAGCTCAACGGCAGCTTCTACTTCACTTCAGAAGAAGAGCCTGGTTGGACCACTGTGACCGAAATATCTCGGCCGATCGATATGCTTCTAATCGAGTCTTTGCGGCGCACAGACGAGATGGAAAAAATGGTGTCTATCGTAGGTGGCCCCTCTAGTTTGTTTATTAGAGTGACTCCCCAACCCAATTACGACATACTGCCGCCAGATTCAAGAGAAGCGACAAAGCTGATTTGGCCGTACTTAGATGGTGGCACTCCCCTTGGGCTGATGTGGCAAGTGGCCGGATTAGACGATTATTCTGTTTATGCTGCTATGCAAGAGCTGGTTAAGACTCGCCAGGTAAGCTACTTTGAAGCTCCATTTCTAAAGGGTGGCGACATTGTGCCTTTGCCCCTCGGTGTGAAGACGCCGCTTTCACCTAATGACCTTGTTACTGCTCTTTGGGTAGAAGATGCTTCTTTGGCACCACTTTTACGCCCTGGAACTTTACTTGGTAGCGTCAAAGATCTCGATCCCTCACATGTTTTGCATAACATTGGTTTGCCCTTTGAAGCTGCTGGCTGTCCTATTTTCAAAGATGGAGCGGTGATCGGCATTCACTGTGGTGCCGTGCCACCAGACCCTGCGGTGGTGGCGCCTGATGGTGGCTTCCATCAGATGATTTGGGTGGAGCAAGTGAT
>CALRJJ020000415.1:0-5223 GCA_943367505.1 Flavobacterium psychrophilum
GGAGGAGGAGGAGGAGGCGGTGGCGGCGCTACCACTGGTGGTGGAGCGGCTCCAGAGGCTGGATTAGGAACAAATGGCACACCCAAGATTGGATAGGTGTAGGTGCGAGCATAAGGAATGTAACCATCAGAAAGCTGAGTACCGAAGAAACCGATTGGTACGGGAAGGCGCACATTGCAGCGGGTTGTCACAGCTACATAGGGAGAGCCCGTAGCTGGAGTAACATAAATAAAGTCGCTTGGAGTAGTGGTTGTCACGGACGGCTGAGTGACGAAGAAACCATCGGTTCTATGAGCGGCAGCAGCCTGTTTAGCGGCATTAAGTCCGGAGGCTGGGGTATTGGTTGAAGCGGCCGCACGAGCAGCATCGCGAGCGGCTGAATCAAGTATGGAATAGCCCCAGGCGACAATCAACATGTCAAACCCAAGCACAGTGAAGATGACGAGCAAGAGTGCCGTTATTGCCAGCTCAATCGACATACTGGCGAAATTAGTGCGTCTTTTTGCCGCAGCCCGACGATGGAGTTTTCTCATTAAATTAGAACCTATTGGAGCACTACAAGACTGCGGGCAATCGTCTGAAAGGCGCTGTTTAGATCAGCAGAATTGGTGACCGAAACATAAATAGCGTTGTTAGCAGAACGGTAGGCAATTCCAGGCTTGGCTGCAGTGTCACCCAACACCGCATCTTCAAGGGGCTTAATTGCGGCGTTCTGCGAAAGCCCTATGGTGTATATCGGTATACTCTTGGCTTTTGCCAAATCAGCCTCGGTAAAAGCAGCAGCCTTGGCTGCGGCGTCTCCGCCCGGCAAGTTGGGAACTCCGTCAGTGAACAAAACAATTGCCTTTTTCGCCTTGGGTCTAAATTTAGCCGGATCTGTTAACTCAGTGATGGCTTCATGGAGAGAAAGCGAAATACAAGTCTTGCCTGTAGGCCTGAGAGGAAGTGTTGTAGCATTGCCATCCACGGCCTCATTCACTTCAGTAAAATTCGATTGGGTCTTATTTAAACTAATCAATGGCACAGGGAAGTTTGCAGTGCCTGAATGGACCCAGGAGGGATCACATTTGCTGGTTGTATCAGGCCAGGATGAAGTCGGTGCAGTACCAGCAGCATCAGAAAAAGTACAGATACCAAAGTGAGCGTTGCTAGCAATGTTCATAGTGTAGAAGAAATTGTTGGCCGCTAACCTGGCAGCAGCAATTGGATCAGCTGTCTTTTCTACCTGACTCCAGTAGGCAGCGTAGTAACCAGGCTGACGGGGCGGAAGAACTGGATTGATAGTGTTGTGTCCCTGGCTCTGAAGACAGATAGCATCACTTTCCATGTTGCCACGAGAGGCCTCAACACATGTCTCTATCTTGCTGAAATCATAAGGACCAACACTAGGAACTTTGACCACGAGGTCTGTGTAACAAGTCGCTTGGGCGGTTGGAACAACGCCATTTCCGGTGGGGTCAAGGCGGTTGGTAGGATTGAAGTTACCTGGTGGCCAGCCTTGTTCAGCGACAAGAGCACCTGGCGGATACTTGGTCGCCAGAGGCAAGCCAGGAATACTACCGGCGGCATAGACGCTCTGATTACCACGCAAACCAGCGGCTGGATTGGCAGCTGGATAAATCCCTTCAGAAAAAGCATATGGAGTAGCGTTGCCAGTTGCGCCTGGATAAGAGCCCTTAAACAAGTTTTGCGGGGGCAAGGCGTTCAGTCCAGTCCCAGTAACTGGTGGTTTAAAAGTATCGTAAATAGTTTTGTTGGAGCTAAGCACTTGATAGTCAACTGTGTCCAAGCCCGGATTCCAAAAGCGCTTAACCAGCGCTACTTTTGTTTGGTCATCCATTGAACCAGAGACATCAAAACAAAGTATCAAATCAAGCTGCGGCAAGCCACCATCAGAAACAGCAGAAGCAGTCTCGATGGCGCCAATGTTCAAAAGACTAGAAGCGAAAATCGGAGCATCACTATAGATCGCTTGTACTCGCATGGTAACAGCGTCATTGCTACCAGTGGCAACGGCAGTGCCTGCTTGGTTTAGTAGGGTGATGTTTAAGTGAGCTTTGTGGAGAAGCGGCGTACCTAAGGGTACTCCAGTGTTTTTATTAGCGACAACATTAGTGGCACTAAAAGGTGTTTGCAATACACTATTTTGTTCAAATGTTTGCACGGCAACATCCATTGCCAAATTGTGCAAATCAGTATAGGTATAACCAGGAGGAGAACTAGCAAGAGCAGCTGTTCCAGCGAGGGTGGCCGCATCAGTAACAGACTGCAACTGAGAAGCTAAAAGCGTATAGCGAGCAAATTCAAAACCCAGTAATCCTAGGGGCAAAATGACAAAGAACGCTAGCACCATAATTAGTGCCACCGTTGACATACCTCTATTTGAGCGCTTGACTCTCATTTTCGTCACCTCAATCACTCAGTTAAACCATTAGGATTCTCAACATAGGCCTGCGAAGCAAAGTGGAGAGTATAAGGCCCAGTCAAGCCCGGTACATTCAGCCCCATAAAACCACCAGCGAAATGTACTAGCGGATCAATATCAGCATCAACACCAAGAATGACAAAATAAATGTTCGCAGAGGTATTTACTGAGCCCGCTGGCAAAACTGTAGTGGAGGTTGTATAGCTCCCACTGCTCAACGATTTTATCTTAATCGACAAGGCCGGAACTACATTAGAAATGCCCGGAAAAGCGGCCAGGTCGGCAGTCATAGTGGTTGCAGCCCGAGTCTGTGCTTCAGTAAAGCTTGGCGCCTTAGAAGCTTTGCGGCAAGCGGCGTCGGTGGCGAAATAGACAATTGAGGCACGGTAGCCCATGCTCGTTAGAATCGCCAAGGGGAAAAGCAGAGCAATAAAAATAGCCCACAAAACCACAGGCATTTCGGCTATAGATGAGCCAAAAGCTGATCTTGAGTGCCGTCTCTTTTTTGCAAATGACATAGCAATCATAAGTATAGTATCTCGCTAGCAGCAACCAAAAGTGGTGCCTATCGCTAAGGCTACTTAAGCGCTCAACAAAAGTCAATTGCCACTTCACAAGCACTTCACGCATACAAAAAAATCGTGAGATTTAATCGACCAAAACTCTTTCACGCTCACTTCACGGGCAATTCACCTTAATTTCACGCTATTGAGCGAAGATTCTCTAGAATAGTTATAGCTAACGCCGTGCTCATTTCACAAAGGCCTTGTCAAACAATGTCGGACTTACCAAATGACCCTTTCAATATAGATGGAGAAAAACCATCAATAAAGAAAAGAACAACACCAACGATCTCGGACCTGACAGCCATTGTGGTTGCCGACAATCTCGACCAAGAAGTCTGCGAATTTTTCAGCCCACTAGCCTCCGCAAGCCCACTCTCGCTGCCAACTCCTCTACCAATTTCTTCAACGCAACCAGAAGCTCCGACAGCCAAAGCTGCTGAGCAGACAGAACCAGCGCCAAATCTTATACCGATGAAGAAGTACGAAATTATTTCGACCTTCATCTCTAATAACGCTATTCAATGGGTATGGATGGCTGTTTGCCTAATTACCTTGGCTTCTACCTTTGACCTTTTAAGAGCATTTTCTGCCAGCAAGACTGAAGAGGCGACCAAACTAATTGCTCAAGAGAAATATCAAGAAGCCCTCACTGCCGCTTCACTAGCAGTAAGATGCAATCCCTTCTCAGCCCGAGCTTACCTGGCACGTGGACGTGCTCTAGCCAAGCAGCTACGCCTGAAACAAGCTTTCGAATGCTTCAACAATTCACTGGCACTGGCGCCCGACGATATTTCTGCATTAGACCAACGGGCCAGCCTAGCCCTCAAACTTAACCAACCCAAAGTGGCAATTGATGACCTCTCAAAAATCATTTCTACTGCACCAAATCAAGTAGCAGCCTATCAATACGGCAACCGCGCCTCGGCCTATGTCAGACTGGGGGAATACAAAAAAGCTCTGAGCGACTACGAGCGGGCCTTAAATCTTGAACCAACCAATTACAGCCTACAGCTAGGCTCGGCTCTATGCCTAACCGCTGACAAGCAATATGCAAAAGCACTGAAGACTTACACTCAGCTGCACAATATGGAGCCTGACAACAATGAAGTGCTAATGCAGAAAGGTTTCTGTCGCCAATGCTTAGGCGATAAGCAAGGGGCACTAAAAGACTTCAACCAAGCAATTAAAAACGATGCCACCACCGCTCGCTGGTTTTCGTATAGAGCAGACCTGCTTAGTGAACTAAATCAAAAAGAGCAAGCCTGCGACGATTTCGTCACGGCTGCCAATCTCGAACCAAGCAACGAAACGGCTCAATACACCGCTGCAAAATCTTGTAAAGCACTGAAGCGACAAAAACTGGCACTTCACTTTTACGACCGCCTCAGTCAGTTTCCCAACTTTAACACTTCTTTTGCCAAGCTCTCAGAGAGGGCTTCTCTCAACCTTGAAGCGGGAAACTATCAAGAAGCGCTGCGCGATTTAACTAGCGCCATTAAGATCAAACAAGAACCTGAATCAATTTACCAGCAAGCCATCTGCTACAGCCACTTAAACCAGGGCAAGCTAGCAAAGGCCGCCTGCGAAAGCGCCACCAAACTCGGTGCACCAACTGCCAAGGCTTTTCGTTATCAGGCTCAAATCGAATCTTTGCTCGGCGATAATATTTCTGCAATTAATCACTACTCTCAAGCTCTCAATCTTGAGCCAAACAACCCTAAAGCGTTAACAGAACGAGGCAAGCTTTACCAAAAACGCGAGCAATGGGCCAGCGCCAGCAAAGACTTTAAAAAAGCTGTCGAATTTGGCAGCACAGACACAGCGACCAAACAAGGGCTGATAATTTGCGCTGAAAAGCTAGGAAAGAGTGCGCAAGTCTCAATAGATTTGCCAAAATCGTTTGACGTCGATCTAAAAAAGTTGGGCCGCGAGAAGCTACTAAAAGACGGCTATGCTCAATATCAAGAGGGAAACAGCACAATTGCTGCATTGTACTTCGCCGAATTAGTAGAACGTGATCCAAACGATCTAGAAATGCGTCGCTACTTAGCTCACAGCTTGGCCAGAGCACATAATCACAGTGGAGCTATTGCTGCCTTTGCCGTGCTTTCGCAAGGCAATAAGCTGAACACTCAAGACAAGCTAGCCTACGCGAAAGAACTGGCAGCATCATTACAATTCGATCTCGCCATAAAAGTAATTGAGGAACTAAGAACGGCAAATCCTAATTCT